>NZ_JAUBOY010000015.1:0-130598 GCF_036700465.1 Microcoleus sp. T3_A4
TGCTTTCATTAGGTTTGATTACACAATGATATTTCATTATTATTGATTGTACCTCATAACAGCGGGAACCGCTGTAACTAAGTGAAAAACCCGGTTTCTTTGCTGTGCGTAACTCTCATAAATCCGATCTCTGCCACAAATACTCAAAAATTGGTTCAAGCTCGACTGCAACAGTTATAATTTCTCCATGCGTTTCCCTCTCTATCCCTTGTTAAGCCCATGAGTAACCTTTCAAACATCCCAGGCGATCGCGGGAATTACAGGCTAAGTCCGCTCAGTCTGCGGTTATGCGTTTGGTGGGTTCCCGCCGTCGGAGTCGAAGTAGGCTGTGATTGAGTTGGCTGATTATGTTTTTAGTCAACTTTATTAGGTGCGATCGCGCAGTTTTAGGGAAGATAATCAAATTGTGGTTTACATCTTACCTAAAAAGTTTTATATCAATTAATTGGAGGTATTTACGATGAATTATCAGTTTTTGTACGACGACAAAGAAAGCTTAAAAAATAAAATCAATACTTTATTAGATTCCGAACAATTTTATTGGAGTGAAATTTATATTTTTTCTGCTTTTTTTGATGATGCTGGGGTGACACAAGTAAAACAAATTCTTTCAGCCGATTTTTTAACAGAAGATGCGAAAGTTGTGATTGCCATCGGCAGCAAAAACTTCTTTAATGAGATTAAAAATATTAAAAAAATATTAGATTTTATCGAATCAGAAAAATCAAAAAAACCTAATAATAAATCTGTTCACTTTATATGCCCTAAGAAGAACTTTCATATCAAAGCCTATTGTTTTTTAGGTCGGAGTCGGAATGTGAAGATAAAAGCTGACATTCAGATAGGTGTTTCGATCATAGGGTCATCTAATCTAACTCGGCCAGGTCTTGAATGTGAGGGAGAATTATGTATTAGTATCCACAACTTCAACTTAACAAAAACATTAATTGCTCGTTTGTCTGAGATATATATTGATTCTAAGGAATATGATTTATGGGAAAAAATAATTGACGAGTACCAGAACAATCAATATAATTCATGGGAACAAAAAATTAAGGAATTTGCAGAAAAAATTAATAAATATAATGGAGAGTCTTCTGAAAATCAAAATGAAGTTCTCCCACCGTCTCAAGAAAACTCTACGTCTGTAAATCAAGATCAACAACCCATACCAAACAGATCAGATGGTAAATTCATTGAACTAGGTGTCTTGACTGATAGTGATCTTATTGCCAAGGCAACTAATCTCGTTAATGGTAGGGAGAAGATAAATTGTTTTCACTCGTCACCCACAACTCTAGAGGAAGCGAAAGAGGATTTTCGCGAAGGTTCTTTATGCCTCTTATTTTCAACAGAAAACAAGATATTCCAAATTGGTGAAATAATGCCTCATAGTTCCGATCAAGAAACGACAGAAGGATGTTTTGTAAGATATAGAGTAAATGTAACTTATAAGCCTTCTGATGATATTGATGAAATTCTTACGAATGAAAAGTATAAAATAATATCTGATGCTAAGGATATGGAGGAATTACCTTATGAAATTCTAAAGGATTTTGAAGAAGAAGTTAATGAATATCAGGAATATCAGAAAATGCTCGCCGAGCCGAAATATCAAAAATGGATAGAAAAAGATAAGAAAAAGAGGCAATTAGAAATTATTGACAGAATATTAGAAATTGGCGATCCCACTTTAATGAAGCAAGAGCTAGAATTACTCCGTCAATCCCTTTAATGTGCCATCATTGTGTTCTCAATACCAACTTAATTTTACAATAGTTATGGGATAAAATCTTCGTCTTTACCCGCCATAATAGTAATAGCAGGATTCTTGCAAAAGGGCCATTAATTGTCAGGAAATCCAAGAGAATTTATTGTTTCAGAGTTTATACTTATCTTAACTATTTGCTAAAAGTTTAAGTAACTTCTTTGCTGGTAAGCCTGTAAGATGGCATATTGAAGGAACTAGAGATAGTGTTAGTATTAGGGTAATAGTAGAACCTGATGGGAGAGGAATCATTGTATTGACTAAGTGAGAAACCCGGTTCTTTTTCTCAAGTTACTTGGCTCATAATGTGCGATAATTCACCAAAATTTTAAATAACCAAAAATGGTGAATAACGGGACTAACCAAACCCCTAAGCAAAATTCGGCTAATTGTGGCAGTATTGATGAATCAGAAAGAGCTTTTGGTGCAACCGAAAGAGCGATTGCTGAATTTCTAGAAAGAGAGGGAAAAAATGTTAAAGCCTTGGTGGAAAAAACCGATGGAGGTAGAAATCCAGATGCTGAGGTAGATGGAAAACGCACTGAATTCAAAAGTCTAGATGCCGGTGCTACAAGCGCGACAGTAAAAAATCAGATCAACAACTGGATTAGACGAGGGGGACAGGCTAGGGATATAATTATAGATGCTATGGTGTCTGGGTTGATAGAGGCTGAGGCTGAACGAGGTTTGCAGAGGGCGAAAAATATTACACGCGGAAAAATTGATAGCGTCCGAATTATTGGCGATATCTATGACATCACTTTTACTGAGTTTCAATAAAGGAGGTTTTTATGTCTCGCACACTAGATATTTTTGTAGACTTTCCACAGGAAATCGAACATTTTATCAAAGAATTAGAGTTTATATTGGCTCTTAAATTAGAGCTGGTTTCTGACGGTACTGATAACTGGTATGAGTTTCGCAACTCAACAATCACTCTTACAGTAGGAAAGCATGATTTTGAAAATGATAAAGAGCTCAACTTTGAAGAATACCCTTACAACCTATCAATCAGAGCGCTGAACATCTCGAATGAACTTGATAGAAAAAAGTGGCGAGATGAGTTTGCTAGTTATGTTCTCCACAAGTTGAAAACTACCGGCAGGTATCGTTTAATGCTGGTGGATGACTTACAAGTGAAGTTAGAGGAGTTTGCGCCATTGGTGAAGGTTTGATCGAACATCATACAGGCAAGTTCTGAAACCGATTTGTAAAAACGAGGAAATGACTATGGTCACTGCTACTGCTGTACAAGATAATTTTACTTTAGAAGAGTTCATCACCGAGCCGCCCGACAACATGGAATTGGTAGACGGCAAACTTGTGGAGAAAAATGGCATGACACTAAAGACGGGTAAAATTCAGTTAAGCCTGGGGGATGCTTGGAAAAATTACAAAGATTCTAGCGGACAAGGTGGAGAGGCTTATGTCGAGGTTCCTTGCCGCACTAACCGACAAATTCGCCGTCCCGATGTCGCTTATCTCACACCAGAATTAGTTGCACAATTTGGCAATCTTGCTACTTTACCCCAAAGTTTCCCTTTAATTGCCGAAATAGTTTCACCCACCGATATCGCTGAAGAGGTCTTTCTCAAAGCACAAGAATATTTAGAATCTAGCTGTCAGGAAGTCTGGTTAGTTTTTCCCGAAAGTCGTTTAATATTCGTGATGACTCAAAATCAAATATTGACATTTAGATCCGGCGATACCGCCAGCACCCAACAAATCCTGATCGGTTTTAGCATCGATGTCGATCGATTGCTAGCTTAAACTAAATTCTACAACCTTTCATGTAGCAGCACGCGACACAAAACTCTGCTCTACCCGTTGCACCAGTTCTGAAATCAAATTGCTACAATATTCTTAATACTCCCCCAGTCCGCCTTCGCGGACTTCGTTTGTAGAGCATCGGAATTCTATTCGGTGGTATTGAATTAATATCCCACCCTTATCGGAGCAAACCGCCATGTCAGACGACTTTTCCTTAGACGAGCTTTTAAATAGAAGTTATTACGCCTTCAAAGACGCAGAAGACCAAGTGGGACAGTGCAATGTTTTAGTCATCGGCAAAACCGGCGTCGGCAAAAGTACCCTGATAAATTCCGTTTTTCGCCAACGCTTAGCAGAAACCGGAGTCGGCCGCCCCATCACTCAAGGCATTCGCCAATATACCAAACCGAATTGCCCAATTACAGTCTACGATACTCCCGGACTCGAACTCAATGCCGAACAAATTAAAATTATTCAATTAAACGTTGCAAAACTAATTGAAGACCAAAGACTTCTGCACCCCAAAGAACACATTCACGTCATCTGGTACTGCATCAATCACAGCGCCAATAGAATAGAATCTGTCGAGGAAAACTGGCTAAAAGAAATGGAAGTCAAAGATGTACCAGTTCTTTTAGTGCTGACTCAGACGACATCTAAAAAGCCGAGCGAGTTTTTTAAGCAACTGGAACACATGAATTTACCAGTCAGTCAAATCATCCCTGTGATGGCTGAGCCGGAAGAAATCGATGAGGATTATACAGTAAAATCTCACGGTTTAGACAAGTTGGTAGATGCAACTGTTCAACTGCTGCCGGAAGTAGCTAAAAAAGCTTTTATTAAAGAACAAATTGCCAATATTGCGCTCAAATCTGACATGGCATTTAAGTATCTAAGTGCTTATGTAGCAGGTTCGGCCATTGTCGGTGCGACTCCTGTACCGTTTGCTGATGCGCCGATTTTGATGACGATGCAAACGGCAATGATTGCTAATATTACTGTGATTTTTGGAATGCCCTTTGATAAGGGGTTTATTTCGGCGATGCTGTCTGCTATTAGCGGCGCTGGCGGGGTTACTGCTGTTGGCAGAAGTATTGTTACTAATTTGATTAAAATGATTCCTGGTGCTGGTACGGTTGTCGGCGGTGCTATCTCCGGTGCAACGGCAGCAACTCTCACGCTTGCCCTCGGTTTGGCTTACATTGAAGTGCTTAAAGCTTATATGAAAGCTCAAATTAATGGGGAACAACTTTCTTTGCAGCAGTTGACAAAGATGTTTGTGGATTTTTATAAGGATTATGCTAGTTCTGGGCGTAAAACTTTAAAGGATGACAAACCGAATCAACCTAAACCTCCCAATCAAATTAATATTGAGTAAATTGGGCATGGGGCATAGGTTATTTGTTAGTTCCAATTCCCAATTCCCAATTACCAATTCCCAATTACCCATTACCAATTGATTGCTACAATATGAATGAATTCTGCAAAAGAGAGTAAATGGCTATGGTAATGGCTGCCGTTTTATCAGAAAATGTTTCTCTAGAAGACTTCATGGCTAATCCCCCCGACGATATGGAATGGGTGGAGGGGCAAATTGTGGAGAAAAATGGCATGACAGTAAAACACAGTCGAATCCAATCTAGACTAGATCGTTTTTGGGGAAATTACAAAGATTCTAGCGGACAAGGCGGCGAAGTGTATACAGAAGTTCCTTGTCGTACAGACAAACGAGTGCGCCGTCCTGATGTAGCTATCTGACTCCTGAACTTGTTGCTCAATATGGCGATGTTCCTACTTTGCCTCAAAGTCCGCCGTTAATTGCAGAAATAGTTTCTCCTACGGATATTGCGGAAGAAATATTTCTGAAAGCACAAGAGTATTTAGATTCTGGTTCTCTGGAAGCTTGGAGTGTTTTTGCAGAAAGTCGCTGGATATTGATAATGACTCAAACTCAAAAGTTAACTTTTAACTTAGGTTCTACAGTCAGCACTCAGCTAGTGCTGCCGGGTTTTAGTGTTGCGGTTGATGAGTTGTTGGCTTGAAGGCAAAGATTAATTAGGTATAAGTGCTTTGTGGCACAGTTCCCCCGTGAAGCTTGTAATAATTTGTGAAAAAGTCATTGACAAAATGCCGCTCGCTCGCCCAGCCATTTAATAAAAAAAATTATCAATAAAAAATGTAGTTGTAAAATTGCACAAAAGCACAAACAGCGGTAAAATACTGATTGCTTTGTTTCCAAATCTAGCGTAAATTCCAATTGGGGAATTAAAACCAATAATTGAAATATGTCTAAGACTTACACTGTTGAATTGATCCACCAAGGCACTACCTATACCGTAGAAGTACCCGAAGATAAACAAATTCTCCGCGCCGCTAACGACGCCGGCATTGAGTTGCCGAGTTCTTGCAATGCGGGGGTTTGTACTACCTGTGCTGGTAAAATTATTGAAGGGAAGGTCGATCAAGCTGATGGTATGGGCGTTAGTCCCGAACTTCAGGCAGAAGGTTATGTGTTGCTGTGTGTTGCTTATCCCCGATCGAACTTGAAGATAGAAACAGAAAAAGAAGACATTGTGTACGATCGCCAATTCGGTAAATCCTAGCACTAAGCTAAAATTGACCTAAGTACCGTTAGCGGTAAAACCACTATGGATCGCCCTATGACCACCCATTTCATTTCCGCAGAAGTTGACCTCCACGATACCGCCGAGCAACTGCACTCGGCTATTGAAATTGAACTGCAAAAGCACGGCGAACCCCTGCGCTGGGCCGTTACAGACGTGGATGTCGATCGGCAAAAGGCTGTGGTAGAAGGCTACGTGCTCGTGGAAGCATCCCCCGCAACATCGTGAACCCCCGCCCTTTGACAGTGGTTTTGATAGTCCCCACAGGCGTTGGAGCCTCGATTGGTGGGTTTGCAGGAGATGCGCTGCCGGTGGCTAGGGCGATCGCCCAAATTTCAGACACCCTGATCACTCACCCCAACGTCCTCAACGGCGCTCAACTTTATTGGCCGATACCTAACGCTCTCTACGTTGAAGGTTACGCCCTTGACAAATTTGCTGCCGGATGCTGGGGACTGCAACCAGTACATCAAAATCGCATCGGCTTAATCCTCGATGCTGGCATTGAACCAGACTTGCAGTTGCGACACTTGCAAGCGGCTGATGCAGCGAGAGCTACATTGGGCTTGAATATAACCGATTGTGTTTTAACCGATCGCCCCCTGCAAGTAGAATTGCGTATTTCCGAATCCGGGGCATCCTGGGGAACCATCGGCAATCCCGACAGTTTATTGCGCGCTGCAGAAAAATTAATCAAACAAGCAAGAGTAGAGGCGATCGCAGTTGTGGCCAGATTTCCCGACGATGAAGGCAGCCTCGCCCTCGAAAACTACCGCCGCGGCAAAGGAGTTGACCCCCTCGCTGGCGCGGAAGCTGTGATCAGCCACCTCATCGTCAGGACGTTTAAAATCCCCTGCGCCCACGCGCCCGCGCTGTCTGCGCTTCCCCTCGATCCGCACCTGTCCCCGCGATCGGCTGCTGAGGAAATCGGCTATACTTTCCTACCTTGCGTGCTTGCCGGCCTCAGCAAAGCTCCCCAATTCGTAGCGCCAGAAAGCCAGCAGCACCATCAATTATCAATTACAGCCGATCGAGTCGATGCGGTGGTGATACCCGCCACAGCCTGCGGTGGCAGTGCTATTCTGAGTTTGAGTGGGCGATCGTCCGTACAAATCATCGCTGTGGGCGACAACAAAACCCAGATGCAGGCGACTCCAGAAAAACTCGGAATCAAAGCTTTGCAGGTAAACTCATATTTAGAGGCGATCGGAGTTTTGGTCGCTTTGCGAGCCGGCCTCAGTCCAGCTTCCTTGGGCGCAGAAATTTCCTCCCTGCGTTGTTTGTCTGACTCAACTAAACAACTCTAAAATCTCAAACCTCAAATCTAAAAGTGATTAAGTGGCAGAAAAACTTCCCGGAAATCCTGAAATTGAACCCTTGACGCGCACCCAAGTTTTAGTAGCAATGGGCGTGACAGCAATTATGTTGCTGGCGGTAGCTAAATTGTGGTTGCTATTTGGATCGGTATCGCTTTTGCCAGTCAAATTGATAGGAATGGACTTGCTCAAAGGATTTGCGATCGGACTGGCAATTACAGGCGGCAGTGCGATCGTTTATCAACTCTGGCCGGGTTATCGCCGGAGTGCGGATGTTTACTTAGAAGTAGTGCTCAAACCTTTGTTTTGGCCGGATTTAATTTGGCTGGGACTGCTGCCGGGACTTAGCGAAGAATTGCTATTTCGAGGCGTGATGCTGTCTGCTTTGGGATTGAATGTTACCAGTTTAGTTTTATCGAGTTTTTGTTTCGGCATTCTGCACTTAGGAGGCATGGATCAGTGGCCTTATGCTGTTTGGGCAACGGCTGTCGGATTGCTGTTGGGTTACAGCGTTTTAGCTACTGGGAATTTGTTAGTGCCAATTACGGCTCATATTTGCACGAATTTGATTTCGAGCTGTGTTTGGAAGTGGGAACACAATCTGGTGAAGCGTTAGCTCGATCGCAATTCCAAAGCCATTGAAATCCCGCCTGCGCGGAATATAGCAATAAATGCCAACGCGTCAGGGGGTTTTTAGATTGAACGAACCGCGAAGACGCTAAGGGCGCGAAGGAAGAGGAAGATTTCACAGAGGTGTAAAAGTTTTAACCGCCGAGTTTTATGTGTGTTAAGGCAGTTTGTAGCTGCTCGATCGCACAATCAACTCACCTTGACTGGGGTTACGGCTGAAAATAAAAGCCCCTTCTTGAGTTTCCCCACTTGACAAAAAATCAATTTGTTGATCGCCGGATTCTACAACTTCACCGTTGACGCGCAATTCGGCAATAATTTGCACAGACTCTGCCGTTTCGCCGCCCGTATTTGTCACTGCAAACGGCACGTAAAATTGGCCTTGATTTTCGCGAATAGACGTGTTGCGAGTGACAGAAATAATCGGAGGTTCCTCTTTTTTAGTCACCCAGTTGTATAGTACGAGTCCGGTGATGGAAAAGAGGATCGAGCAGGCGATCGCAAATGTCACCCATTCAGCAGGAGTTCTTTTTTCATGCTGTTCGTTATTACTTTCACTCATACCGCCAACCTCCCCGCCGCGCCACCAACAGCCGCCGGCAGTCCTAATACTAACGTATAGTTCAACCAAATCGACCACGGGTCGTCAAAACTGAGTTTGTGGAAGAAAAACATCATAAATGCAGAAGCCGCCAGCGACACTAAATAGGCCATGACAGTTTCGCTGAGGGGACGCTGAAACATCCCTTGCTGCTGCTGCCGTTTTGCTTGATAAGTAAAGCCGGCTACAAATACAATACCGTAGGAAATTAGCAGCGAAGCAGCGATAATTGCTAATTGCCAAGGCGGCGAAATACCTGCCGCTAGCATGGGAATTTCGTCAGTTGGGGCGATATTGAAAGCAATGATCATCGCGCCGATTAAAGTAGCGCCGATATCTGCTAAAGTTGGGTTAATATTAGGTTCGCTGTCGCTGTCTGAGCTTTGATAGCGATCGCCACTCAAAAAACCGTTCGCCAGGGCAACTCCCAAAGCAAAGGGCAGGCCTTCAAAAATGATTTTCCCCAGAGTTTCTTGCAGTGGAGTCTCCGGCGTAATTTCCCTGAGCAAAAACAGGATTAAAGCCGCGCAGACAATCCCAATGGCGATCGCTTCTACGGTATCGATTGCAGCATCTAGCCAGCGGATGTCCTTAGTTTTGCGAAAACCTTCAGTGCGAGTCAGCAAGAAAACGACGATAAAAGTAGTTGCGATCGCGATCGACATTTCCGCTGGTTTAGTATGCGAACCGATCCACCAAACTTCCATCGTATAAAGCAGGGGAATTCCGAACAAAAAACCGCCCGATGCACCTCTAATTATGTCGCTTAGTTCATTTGACCACTGATTTTTGCGCTGTTTTTTTCTCTGGTTCATTTTTCAGTTAAAAGGCAAATTAAAAATTATACAAAATTTCCCGTGCTTCTAAATCCCGTTGCCAAATCTTGATAGTTTTGTCATCACTTCCACTAACCAGAGTCTGCCCATCCGGGCTAAAAGCCACAGAGTAAACTCCCCATGTGTGTCCTAAAAGAGTGCAAATTTTCTCTCTAGCCTCTAGATTCCAAAGTTCGATCGTTCCGGGTTCGCTATCATCATCTTCGCTGTCAGAATCCCCCCATCCACCAGTTGCGATAATTTTGCCATCCGGGCTAAAAACTAAGTAGTAGTCCCCCATTGAATTTTTCGGAAGAGTATAGATTTCTGTTCCTGTGTACAGATTCCACAGCTTGATATTTCCTGAACAGTGCAAAGTCGCAAAAGTTTTTCCATCGGGGCTGACATCAATGGCATAAACAGTACCCATACCCTCCTGCCAATTCTTGGTCCAGATTTCATCTCCAGTGGTTAAATTAAAAGCTACTGCACTTAGAGAAACATAATCATCTCCACTGCTACTGAGTAGAATCTGTCCGTCAGGACTGAATAAAATATCAAAACCATAATATACTTCTACTGGCCACTTTAAAGTCCGAATTTCTTCTCCATTTCTAAGATTCCAAAGTTTGATAGTTGTGTCTTCACTGGCACTTGCCAGAGTCTTCCCGTCGGGGCTGATAACTACAGAAGTAATTATGTCTGAATGTCCGGTGGTGGTGTAAATTTCCTCTTTAGTGCTGAGATTCCAAAGCTTGATAGTTTTGTCCTTACTGCCGCTAGCAAGAGTTTGTCCATCAGGGGCGAGGGCAATGGATGTAACCCCTTGTGAATGTCCTGATAAAGTGTGAAGTTCTTGCCCTGTGTTGAGGTTCCACAGCTTAATTGTGCTATCAGAACTTCCGCTAACTACAGTCTGTCCGTCTGGAGTGATGACAACAGAAGTTACCGAGCTTGAATGCCCGTGAAGGGTGTGTACGCATTGCCAGTTAGTTTGAATCATTTGATATTACTCCTAGCATTCATCCAGCAACCACATTTTTACTGATTGTTTTAAATGCCATTAAAGTGCAAGCTGAATTTCGGAATATTCTCCTAAAGCTTCGTTGACAACAATCAGTTTTCCTTGACTATCCGCCCCTAATTGTTGATTGGCATTGAGTAATTCAATTCCATAAATAGTACCGTCTGGGGCAATATCCACATTCATTTGATCGCTAACCTGGATAGTGTTTACCTGTGCGGTTTTTTCTTGCAGGTATATATAAGCTACGTTGTATCTCGGATCGTAAGTCAATTTCACGGGAACCTCCTGCTCAAAAGAATTTGACAATTACAGTGATAATCATCCAGTCTTCGCCTTCTGACGCTGCGATCGCCTCCACTTTCTTCATAGCATAAACTTTTCCCTGCCACTCAGCATTGAAGGAAAAGTTGCGCCTAACTCCGGTTCTGCCAAATTGAGCCGGAAAAGTTGTGCCACTTTCAACAGTAGCAATTACTTCTGCCTCAGTTGCACCTCGCTCAATCAACCGTGCTTGAGCATGGGGATGTAATTTAACGCTCACGTTGCTATTACCTCCTTTTTGCCTCTTTATTTTTGCACTAACTTAATTCACCACAGCCGCGCATAAGCATCAAAATAAAGGCATGAGTGTCCAACAACAACCTCATTCCATATACTCCTTAAACTCTTCTAGCGGTTCGTCAAAATCATCAGACATCCAAACCATTCCTTTGGCACTTCCTGCTTGCCGATTGGGTTTAGCTTGTTTGGGAATTACTACCAATTTTACAACAGACTGGTTATCTTGAGTAATCGCCACTTCTTCGTCTCTCATCCCCGCTTGGATTAATTCCAGAAGCTTTTCTTTGGTCTCAATAATGTCTACTTGATACATAATTCGTGCCTCCTTACTATCAATTCATAACATCACAATTCTAACTCAATTAAACAAATCCTCTTCCTCCAAATCAACCGATTGCAATTCCATATCAACCGACTGCAACTGAGCCGGTGTAGCAGGAATCGCCGCAATAATGGCATCGATTACTTTCGCTACTGGAATAATCTCCATCCCCAACTCCGGCACCGGTTGATTCTTAGGAATAATCGCCCTTTTGAAACCCAATTTCGCTGCTTCCCTCAGCCGCAACTCTAATTGGGAAACCGGCCGCACCTGTCCCCCCAAACCCACTTCCCCAAGCAAAACAGTACGCGCATCAACCACCCGATCGCGAAAACTGGCCACAACGGCGATCGCAACTGCCAAATCCGCCGCCGGTTCATCCACCTTCAACCCGCCCACCGTCGCCAAAATCACATCTAATTTAGATAAAGGAATACCCACCCTTTTCTCCAAAACAGCTAAAATTTGCTGCAATCTAGCATTATCCACACCAGTAGTAGTACGGCGCGGGGAACCGAAACTTGCAGGGCTGACTAACGCCTGAATTTCCACTAAAATTGGTCGAGTTCCTTCGCAAGTAACAGTCGTCGAAGTACCGGGAGAAAACTCATCTCTATTCCCTAAAAACAACTCCGACGGATTATCTACTTCTCGTAAACCGTGGGCTACCATTTCAAAAACACCGATTTCGTGAGTAGCGCCAAAACGGTTTTTCATCGATCGCAAAAGTCGATGAGAAGCAAAGCGATCGCCCTCAAAATACAGTACAGTATCTACCAAATGTTCCAAAACCCTCGGCCCGGCCAAAGCTCCATCTTTCGTAACGTGACCGACAATAAATAAAGTAATATTTTCCCTTTTCGCAACCTGCATCAAAGCAGACGTACATTCCCGCACCTGAGCCACCGAACCCGGAGCCGATGTTAAACTAGCAAAATAAATAGTTTGGATACTGTCAATCACCGCCACATTCGGTTTCAGCGCTTCCAACTCCCGCAAAACAACCTCTAAATCCGTCTCTGGAAGCAAATAGAAATTCTCCGCTGAATTGTCCTCCGAATCCTTTTTAGCTTCCCCGTTACTGCCGGATTTATGCCCGCCGTTGCTTGACAATTCAACCGGATTAGCCACGCCCAAACGCTGCGATCGCAACTTCACCTGCTGGCCGGACTCCTCCGCACTAACATACAGTATCCGATCCTTGCGGGCCAACATATTTGCCACCTGCAACAGCAGCGTCGATTTCCCGATTCCCGGTTCGCCCCCAATCAACACCAGCGAGCCCGGAACAATCCCGCCTCCCAAAACTCGATCAAGTTCCCCGTAACCAGAAGGCCAGCGAGACTGAGTTTGGTCGGAAATCTGCGATAATCTGAAAGATACCCTTGGTTGACCCTTCGACTTATCAGGGGGCGAACCGCCCACTGTCTTAGTTGTCACCCCAGTTAAACCAGCCCGCGGCACACCAGCAGTAGGTTGCTCTAACTGCTCGTCAAAAGAATCCCACTTCTGACAGCTAGGACATCTGCCAAAATATTGTGGTGAATCATAGCCACATTCCCGACAAATATATTGTATTCGAGGCTTAGGCATTGTTTTATGATAAATAGTCACCCTTAAAATTTAGAAAAGTCTGAGTTAAAGCAATTATCAAGCTTTCAGACCGATCACCGCCCATGATTCAATTTGTGTCTTCTATGATAGGGTACAAAAAAATAACATTATCTGAAATGTAACTTAAGGAGTGCTCGGTAACTTGGAAAACCATAAAGAAAAAATTCTGGTAGTCGATGACGAAGCCAGTATCCGCCGCATTCTGGAGACTCGCCTTTCCATGATTGGCTACGATGTCGTCACCGCTGCTGACGGCGAAGAAGCTCTCGAAACATTTCGCAACACCGAACCAGACTTAGTGGTTTTGGACGTGATGATGCCGAAGCTAGACGGTTATGGCGTCTGTCAGGAGTTGCGTAAAGAGTCAGACGTACCCATCATCATGCTAACTGCTTTGGGAGACGTAGCCGATCGCATCACCGGTTTAGAATTGGGCGCCGACGATTACGTCGTCAAACCTTTCTCTCCCAAAGAACTCGAAGCCCGCATCCGTTCGGTACTGCGGAGGGTTGACAAAAACGGCGCATCGGGCATTCCTAGTTCCGGAGTCATCCACGTCACCAATATTAGGATTGACACCAACAAGCGCCAAGTTTACAAAGGCGACGAACGAATTCGGCTCACGGGCATGGAATTCAGCCTGTTAGAACTGCTTGTCAGCCGTTCTGGAGAGCCTTTTTCGCGATCGGAAATTTTGCAGGAAGTCTGGGGATACACGCCAGAACGCCACGTAGACACCCGCGTAGTGGACGTTCACATCTCGCGGCTTAGGGCAAAGTTGGAAGACGACCCCAGCAATCCCGAATTAATTCTCACCGCCCGCGGTACAGGCTATCTGTTCCAGCGAATTGTCGAAATAGGAGAAGTAGGATAAAGTCAGTTGACAGTTGACGGTTGACGGTTGGCAGTTGGCAGTTGGCATTAGTTAAATTACCAACTACCAATTACCAATTACCAATGACTAATGACTAATGACTAATGACTAATGACTAATGACTAAATCTGATCCCAATAAAGTTTTGCGGCAATTGCCCTTAGTTGCAGGAGGGTTAGCAGGTACGCTGCTAATGGTCAACCGCTTGCTGACAGAGCAAATTACAGATTCTCAAGCTCGATCGGACGCTTTGGGAGTAATTATCAGCGCTTTGCTGATTTTAACAGGTTTGCTGTGGCAGCAGGTGCAAGCGCGATCGCCCGATTCCGTAAAACTTATCGGCGAAGAAGGTTTTGAATTTGCGCCGGATTTGCCGGAGGCTGTGAAAATAGAATTAGCCTGGGCGTCGCGTTTGCTGTTGACAAATACCGCCACAAGGTCGATCGTAATTGTGTATCAGGGAAAAGTTCTATTGCGGCGCGGTATTTTAGGCATCAATCCCGAAGTCAAACCAGGGCCGATATTGCAGCGAGTGCTCGACAAAAATAAACCAGTTTATTTAGTAAATCTCAATATTTACCCTGGGCGAATAGAATTTGACTATTTGCCAGAAAATACTCAAGGAGTCATCTGTCAGCCCATCGGCAGCCAAGGCGTTTTAATCTTAGGTGCTAACGCGCCCCGCAGCTATACAAAACAAGATGAAAACTGGGTTGAAGGGATTGCCGACAAACTAGAAAATACCATCAATCGATTTTAGATTTTAGATTTTAGATTTTAGGTTTTAGATTGTGGATTTTAGATTGTGGGTTTTAGATTATGGATTTTAGATTGGGGATTGTAGATTGTGGATTTTAGATTGGGGATTGCACAATGGCAGCCCTCTCAAGGTGCGAGCGACCGATTTGCCTCCTTCTAGGTGTTGGCTATCGGCAATAAACAAGATTTATTACCGATATCTTTTGAAAAGAAGAAGAGCGAGTCCCCCAATGAAATTTCGACAGTTTGAGGGTCTTCTGCACCACTCCTGAGCCTGCTGCGTGCACCAGGCGCATCTTAGTCCTCAACAACGCTCTCCGGGTGCGCTAGGCGCACCTTACTAGCTCAAAACTCTCAACTCAAAACTCAAAACTACTACCGAGCCCAGTCAGTACCGCGCCACAGCGTAAAAAACAAAACACTAGAAATCAGCGCGCCCAGCAGCCACTTAACAGCATTTTTAAATAACCCCACGCGCTGATTTGACTGAACCGCAGCACTTTGTGTCTGTAACCGTTCCTTAGCCGGAGTAATTCTCGAAAGAATTTGTTCTTTCAATTGCTGTGGGTTTTGCGTATCCGCTTGTACCCCCAAACGAGTAAGTTCCCCCGCCAAATTCCTTAAATCTTCAGGACTACCCTTTTTTAACCTGTCTTCCACCTGCTGCAACTGAGCTAATTGTTGGTTTGCTTGAGTAGTAATTTGCTGGTTGTTTTGGTTGTTGACGTAGATAGTGCCAAAAATTCCCAAAGGCAGCATCAACAGAAAAACCAGACCTAGCAGCAGACAAACCCAAGACAAAACCTTCAAAAAAACGTCTTCCAAACCTCTGCGGTCGTACCCTTCGCCAAAAAATATCAGCGCCATTGCCAGTAGAGGAACTGGCACTCGTTCCACTACAGCCCCAATCGTCTGCAATTCCCAGAGGCGATTGCCAAAATTTGCGGGTATAAGAACTGCAATCGTATCTAATACAGACAAAATTAATAGACCGTAGCCAATCCAACGCAGTCTGTAGATAGAAAAACCTTGTTCGCCTTGTAAGTCATTCATAAAATAATCAGAGTTGTTGTTAAGAAAAATCTCTCTTGACCCCGCCCCAGAACGGAGACAAGCCCCCGACAACAGTCGTGGAGAGTCAAAAATTTTAGACTCTTGTTCCAGCTTCCAGATTCACCTGTGGAGTAAATATAAAAGCTAAAAGCTAAAAGCTAAAATCGACTGACTCGACTCAAGGCTCGGGGAATCGCGGCTGCCACCACTCATACCAAGAAACCCAAGCATTCTCTAGAATTTTTTTGGCATCTTCTGGAGTTGTTTTATCCAAAGGCACAGACATCTGAGTCCACAAACAGCGCCGGTCTTGAATATTTCCCCTACCCAACAACCAAAACAGAATACGGTTTGGCTGCCAATCGTGAGTATTTCGATTATATCTAAACTGTTGGGAAGTTACTGTAGCACTGCCACGAGGATTGATACACGAACTCAAATACAGTCGATTTTTCTGTTGCAAAATTCCGTGAAACCCCGCACCTTGAGTGTTTGCCAATGCTAGTTTACCAGGAGACGACTTGAGAACAGTATGTCCTTTCATCATACCTTCCACATCCCCAATGGTGTTTACCGCATACCGCATCTCTATTTCTAGAGCCATGCTATTTTTTTGATATTCATATTTCCTGGCAGCTTTGAATTCTGAATTTTCCTTAATTTCCAGAAGCGCGCTCTTGTTTAGTTTCCAATCGGCTAGAGGCACCGACTCGGGAAACTCAAACGGGGTTGCCAGATTATTGTTAGCCGATGGATAGAAAACCAATTTTCCGGCAACCAACAAAACGCCTCCCAAAGTAACAGCCAACAGGGAAAGCCTAAGTGGTTTCCAAGAGGTAATAGCCATTAGCAATTCTGTCCTTCCTTATTTGGGGGTTGGTCTTTCAAAATTGCAAACCAGCAGAATAACCCGAAAATAAATACAGAAATCATCGAAAATATTACCGAACCATTTCCTTCGTGCCAGTATTTAAATGCTTCGGGTTGAGATAGCGATACCAGCACCGCCAGGAGACCAACTCGCGCGGCATTAACTAGAAATGCAGTAATTATTGCCACGAATGGCAATACAATTTTCTGACCCGTAGTGGTAGGAAACATCAGTAAGAAAACCAGAGCTAGTCCTAACAATTGTAGCATCGCATTTACGCCGGAACAGCCGTGATACACTTCCACGCTTCCTTTTTCCAGGATTAGAAAAACCCCTTTCCGCACCACTTCAAATCCTACATAGTGCAGGAGGAAAGCTGAAAATTTTGCTGTTAATAGGGCGACATCAACGAAGACTCCGATTAATCCGGGAGGAATAGCTGTATAGCCAAGAATTAGAAGTTCCTGCCAATATTGTTTCAGTCCTTTTGTGCCGGAAGCCAGCAATGCAAGACTGATTCCTGACAAAAAAGGCGTTGCTCGGATGAAAAAGTCGTATCCAGATATCGACGAACTTTTGAGCAATATTAAAGCAATTAAGGATGACCCCAAGAAGCTGGCGAAAACTCCGCTTTCAAAAGTTAAGGATTCGTGCCTTTCCCAAATTAAAAATGCTACGACTCCCCAAAAAAGTAACATTGTACCGAACAGGTCAGTGTCGTTTGTTCTGGAAGTCAGAGTTAGGTGTATGGCAATCAAACCGGAGGCGATGCCTAACAGCCAGTATTTAGGTTCTTGGATGTGCTTGAGCGAGTTTATTTCGGTCATTGCTGCTTTTTGTTTTTCCTAAAAGCTTCTAAAATGCTTACTCTTGTAACCCTATTAAAATTATCAGCTACAAACACTTGAATTTATGCGTTTGGGATGATTTTTCACTAAATCTTCACAAAGATTGACAAGAGCAAATATGTGTGATATCACCTTTGCCTAATTAAATCTGAAGTTAGGTGCAAAGACCAAAGACAACAGGTTTTTCAATTCGGATCGATCGCACTTAACGAATGATTTTCCTCCTGCAACCCCGGTTTCTGCGCCAAGAGTTAAAATGTAAAGCTTGAAGGCAAGACAGAAACCTTTCTGGACGCACTCTTGAGCTGAAAAACCAGTTTTTTAGTGGTTCTGGTTCGTGGTAGCCCGTGCGTCCAGGAGTAGATTAGTTAGAGTAGACTTTCCGGTAGTAAGTTTGATATTCCTCCGAAAGCAGGGGTTCCCACCACTCCCGATGGGCTAAGTACCATTCTACAGTCTGCCGCAAACCTTCTTCAACTGTTACTGAGGGAGTCCAACCTAAATCAGTTTTAATTTTGCTGGCATCAATAGCGTAACGCCGATCGTGCCCGGCTCTGTCTTTGACAAATGTGATCAATTGTTCGCAAGGACGGGCGGGTAAATCAGAAGCTAATTCGTCCATTAGCTGACACAGCATTTTTACTAAATCGAGATTTTTGACCTCGTTGTTGCCGCCAACATTGTAGGTTTCCCCAGGCTGACCACGGTGAATAACGGCATCTAAAGCGCGGCAGTGGTCGAGAACGTAGAGCCAATCTCGCACGTTTTGACCGTCGCCGTATACTGGCAGCGGTTTGCCCAATAACATATTGATGCACATTAATGGAATGAGCTTTTCTGGGAAGTGATAGGGGCCGTAATTGTTGGAACAGTTGGTGATAATTGTCGGGACGCCGTAGGTGTGGAAATAGGCGCGGGCGAGGTGGTCGCTGCCAGCTTTGGAGGCTGAGTAGGGACTGTTGGGCGAGTAGGCAGTTGTTTCTGTGAAGGCTGGGTCATCGGGGCCGAGACTGCCGTAAACTTCGTCGGTAGAAACGTGGAGGAAGCGCATTTGTGCTTTGAGAGATGGCTCATCAATTGCTTCAAAATGCTTGCGGAAGGCTTCTAAAAGTGTGAAGGTTCCGACAACGTTGGTTTGAACAAAGGCGGCAGGCCCGATAATTGACCTGTCAACGTGGGATTCTGCGGCAAAGTGCGCGACTGTGGTGATGTTTTCTTCTTGGAGCAAGGTATCGACTAAGGTACGATCGCAAATATCCCCCTGCACAAACCGAAAATTTTCGCCTCCTTCCAAAGTTGCCAGGGTTTGTCGGTTTCCGGCGTAGGTTAAAGCGTCGAGTACGACTACTCGATCGCCCGGATAGCTGCTGCACCAGTGATGCACAAAATTCGAGCCGATAAATCCAGCCCCGCCCGTCACCAACAATCGGCGAGGAGCTCGCTCAATGCCTTGAGTCGCGTTGTCTGTCATAAAAATAAGAGTTATTCCAATAACTAAGCCTTTACAAAAGTAGCCTTAAAAGTAGTTTGTCACCAACTGTTTGCCACTCTGTAATTAAAATTTCTACTGTCTCACCTCAGATTTTGTAATTTGGGCGCGATCAAAGTATTGGTTCACAAAACTTGAACTTCTACCGCTCTCTTAGTCCAAATGCTTACAGAATAAGCATTTCAGATGTTTAAGCTGGCAAATTTAAATTTGAATTGTGTGAGGCTATAGCTGACTTTTGCGATCGATCCTCGATATGGGCGGCGCGCAGAGTTGATACATTTGTAAAGAGCTGTTACCATTAATTTTTTAATTATCCTTTACAATCTGCACAGCACCATGAAGAAGTTTCAAGTGTTAGCTGGCATTGCTTCCGTCGTCGCGATCGCAAGCAGCATCGCCATAGGTGACGCCGCATCCGCTTTCCCCTGTTCCTACAGCAAATCAGGGGCAGCTAAATCTGGTTCTGCGACAACGATCCTAGGTTCCGGCGGCTCGGAGCGCATGAATCCGTGGAAATCCTACAAAACAGCAGCTCTCGGTTTCCTAGGTTTGGCTGGAGTTTTGGGTGGCGGAGCGGCCTACATGAGCTACCGTGCCGGGAAGCGCGCCTCTGCTGCTTGCGCTGCGATGACCGATAATTTTGAAGTTTTTGAAGAGTCGCCTCCGATGGCAGATGCAGGTGTTTCTGGACACATGGAAGTTCCTGCCTTGCTCGATTTGACGGCGGCGGGTGCTGTAGCTGAGTCAGCAGATGCGGTTGCAGTCGTTCGCGAACACCCAGAAGCTCCAGGCGGCGAGCTGGATTTGCCAGTTTCGCCAGTTGCTGAGTTGAGTTCTGAAATTGCTATCGAACAAGTCCAAAGCGCGATCGTCAAATAGTTATCTCAAACCAAAGTATTCGCTTAGCGCACCTCCAATCTTGCAAGATTGGAGGTTTTTTGAGTCGAAATTATCTACCCTACAATTTCTTGTCATGGCGATCGCGAAGCACTGCCAACAATAGACAGATGAATCGATAGCACACAATCTCATATTTCGGCAAAGCAAAGGAACGCTGAATTAAGCTAAATAAAAAAAACTCTGGCTACAATCATCAATCTCATAGCAATTATTAAAAGTCGCCGCTCTCCGTCAGGACAATGCTGTGCGGTTTCCCTACTGTATTTGAACTGTATTTGATCCGATTGAAAACTGTTATAAAATTAGATGAGTCAAAGCGAGACAGTACGCTGCCGAGGCGATCGCTCAAAATGCCCTCGATATCAATCTGAGGTTAGACGGCAAGAGTGCAAATCGCCTGCTATCGTTGGAAATATAGCCCTACAGATTACAACTAGAGGTTATTATGAATGCTTGGCGCGATCGATTCAATCAATTTACAGGTAAAACTCGACTGGCAGTTTGCCGGGTGTTCGTTCACCTAACAGGCGAAGAAGTTGCACCGCTGTTAGGAGTTCTCAACCGCACCGCCAGACAAGCAATTGATGCCGATGGCGACATAGCAGTTTTAGGGGAAGGTATTGTAGAAATTTGCAATCACCTGTTGCAGTACGACAACTACTGGCAATCGGCCGCCAATGAAGGCGATATTTTTTGGAATGAAGGCGAAGCGGGCGATTATGTGGATGAACTGTTCACGGATTCAGCCGATCGCTATCTCAGCGAGCCTCAATACAGTACATCTGTTTACGATAAAAAATCCCCCTTGTCTTTGCCGGTAACTAGAAATGTGGTGGTGATGCTGACAGTTGCTTATGAAGGCGAAGTCCCTGCCCTAGAAACAGACCTTGCTGACATCAGCGCGCTGAAAGTCGGTTTAAAAGCCCTGATTAATTTACATTACCAAGAAAGGCTCCGAGCTGTGCAAGTTCACTTTTCTCCCGCACAGTTGGGAGACGAACTTACCAACGACCAAGTGTTGGTCAATTTCCCAGAACTTATTCCCCTTTAAGGAAGGACTTATTAGTTATTAGTTATTAGTTATTAGTTATTTGCTACCAATGCGCGCTGCCCCATGCGCGATGCCCGATGCCCAATTACCAATTACTATTTATGATGCTGCGAAGACTGACAATTTATTTAATGGCTTTAACTTTTTTATGGACGGCAACCGCCTGCGGTTCTCCTAGCAGACAAACTTCGACAAATCCTCCGGGAAATCCAAATATTAACACAGTGCGTCCTGCACCAAATAATAACTTGACTCAAGGTCAATATTCTGTACAGCAAGCTACCTACGACGATGCGGATGGTGAATACAGTTTGATGTTGCTGAATACTCCCGCCGGCAGTCCCCCAGTTTACCGGACTAGGGATTTGCAAATGGCTCGCTTAACAGATGAAGAAATATCTGCAGGCAAGAAAAGTTATCTAAACTTGGATAACAATCAAGCGGTTTTGCATTTGACAGAAGATTTTAAAATTGAGTACGTTCACAACGTTACCGAAACTGTTCCTAATCCTCAAACCGGTCAGCCACAAACCGTAGTAGTACGGCAGCAATCTGGCTTCTGGGCGCCGTTTGCTGGAGCTGTTGCCGGTCAGGCGATCGGCAGTTTGTTATTTAGACCGCAATATTATATGCCGCCAGTCTATCAGCCGGGAATTATGACAGGATATGGCGGCTATGGCAATACTTACGGCCAAGCTGTTAACCAATATCAAACTCGCTACCGAACTCCGCCTCCAGAGGTGAGAAACCGTCAAGTTTTAAGGACAACCGGCCGCCTGCGATCGCCCACATACAACCAGCCAGTAAGACCCTCAGTACGTCCCAATGGCAATCGATCGACCGGTTCGGGTTACGGTGGCAGCACTTTGAGGCGATCGCCCCAGCCACGTCAAAATCAAAACAAGCGGCAGCCAAGTTTTGGTAGTGGCAGGAATTCTCGTCAACCGAGTCGGAATCGCTCTTTCGGGAGTAGAAGGCGCTGAGTTGAAGATGGCAAAAATCAGCAAATGACATCGGTAAAAGTTGATTTTATATATTCTCCTGATGCCACGCCGCCCCAGGTAGGGAGAGTGAAAACTTTGGAATAATTGATTTAGCCTTCTCTGTTTCCCCCAGACCCAAAAAATATGTGATTTAATTTCTACATTGGTCTGTAGGTGACAATATGTCTTCTTCACAACCCCCGTCAGGGGAAAGAAATCCTCTAGGATTGGATGAATTGATTGCTATCTTGGTTGCCTTCGGCACGATGGGAGCAATTTTATTTTGGGTAACAGGTAAAAATCCCGATCGATTGAATGCCAGAAATTGGCAATTTCCAGCCGTTTTCTCTCAGCCTGCTGTTACGCCCGCGACTCCGGGAATATTAACGCCAGAATCGCCAACTTCGGATTTGCGATCGCCTGCTGCAACCCCCGTTCCGTTAAAACCGGATGTCGCACCTGTTGCACCTTTAGGGCCGATTTTACCGGAAAATCCTCCCGTGGGTGTAATCGTTGTTCCTCCCAAGCCAATTGCGCGATCGACTCCCAATCCAGCAATTACCAAACCGAAAGCCGATAAACCGAAAGCCGATAAACCCAAAGTTGGGCCCGTTATATTCTCAGATGTTCCAGACAAATATTGGGCGCGTCCGTTCATTGTCGCTTTAGTCGATCGGAAAATTTTTACTGATTTCACCGACAGCAAATTTCGCCCCGACGAACCGATGACGCGAGCCGAACTAGCGCGCTTGATTCAGCGAATGTCCGACGACAAAAAGCCGATCCGAAAATCGATTGATTTTAAAGACGTAAAAGACAAGAGTCCTGTCGCTCCTGCGATCGACCATACCGTCACAACTGGATATCTTAAAGGATACCCAAACAATGAGTTCCGTCCCGAAAAACAGATTCCGCGTGTCGAAGTCATCGCAGCTTTAGCGAGCGGTTTGAGCCTGAAACCATCAACAAGAGCAAGCAAAACTTTACAGGTTTATACAGACAGGAAAAAAGTGCCGAAATGGGCAGTTAACAAAGTAGCAGCAGCCACGGAAGCTGGCATTGTTGTCAACCACCCGAAGCGCGCACTTTTGCAGCCTAATAGAACCGCAACTCGCGCTGAAGTAGCAGCCATGATTTACCAAGCTATGGCCAAAAAAGGTCAAGTACCTGCTAAGTCTTCTGAGTATGTTGTGCGGCTTTAATTAGAGGAATGAAGCCCTTCTTTTTTCTATTAGTCTGACTTGGGCTTGCGGGTAGTCAGAAACCGGGTTTTTTGCGACAATACTTCGTTATAGCTGACAGAATCAGCCAAAAACCCGGTTTCTTGGGTTTGCAGGCCGTCAGAAACCAGTTTTTTTGCGACAATACTTCGTCATAGCTGACAGAATCAGCCAAAAACTCGGTTTCTTGGGTTTGCGGGCAGTTGAGATCGATGTAAAAATCACAGCAATCATGCCAAATCATCATTCCACACTCATTGATTCGATTTGAGGCAATTATTATGTATCATCAGATAAGACTTGGGGATAATCAGCTAGATAGCAGCGATCCATTTTTAGACAACAATCTGCAAAAAACAGTAGTTATTGATACTGATGGAGAAGTGATCTTCTATCCCAATTTTTTTAGCATCGAAGAAAGCGATCGTCTTTTTTCAGATTTATATTCTAGTATTAACTGGAAACAGGACATTATTCATTTTTATGGAAAAAAGATACCTTTACCCAGACTTACAGGTTGGTATGGAGATGAAGGCAAATCCTATACATATTCGGGCATCGAACAGCATCCCGATCCTTGGACTCCCACACTCAAATTAATTAAATCAAAGGCTGAAGAGATATCAGAAGTTACTTTTAATAGCGTGCTTCTCAATCTATACCGTCACGGTAAAGATAGCGTTTCCTGGCATAGCGATGACGAGCCAGAATTAGGTGAAAATCCTATTATAGCCTCAATTAGCTTTGGGGGAAGTCGCCGATTTTCCTTAAAACATAAAACATCAGAAAACTACAAAATTAATCTGGATTTGCCCAAGGGTAGTTTACTATTGATGAAAGGTGAAACCCAGCACTGCTGGCAACATCAAATCCCTAAAACTTCTAAATTTGTGGAACCGAGAATCAATCTAACTTTTAGAGTTATCAAACCAGTTTAAAACAAAGACAATAAAATTTCAGCGCTGCTATCAAATCAGGGTCAATTGAGTTATGAAAAATCTACTTTTATTAGGAACGTTAAGCTTTAGTATTGCTTTTTGTTTGGGTATAGCAGTAGAAAAAAATATTCCTAAAAGTGCTGCCATAGGTGGTATAGCGACAATTAGCACCCTTAGTAGTGCCTTCGTTTTAAGCAAAAAATCTGACCGAGAACTTGAAAATATCCGCAGCCATGCCGAAAATTTAAAAAGCATTGAAAATCAGATTTTAAGCCTGAAAAATAAAAGAATAAAACTTGTACAGGCAATTGATAGCAAAACTAAATTAAAAACCACGACTGAAGCAGAATACAACTCAATTCTGATCGAACTCGAGCGGCTTAAAGAAGAGGTTAAATCTCTCAATATACAGCGAGAAAGTCTGCACAATGTAATTGCTAATCAGAAAACTCAAGACATAAAAATTAAACCTAAAATTCCTGTTAAAACTGAAGTAGCAAAACCACTCAAAAAGACAAGAAAGACAATATTGTACAATTGCATTTTAGATGGATTAGAAAAATCGACAGACTTTTATCACAAAAACAACCAGGGAACCTTTGAAAACTATTTACAATCATTACAAAAACCCGCAGAAGCATTGTGGAATTCTTATAGATCGAATCAGGTTAAAGTAAATTATTCGGAGCCGTCAATTCAAGCAGTTTATTTGATGCGTTATTATCCCCATTATGCGTACATGAATTTTCAAATATTAGAAATGATACACGCTCAAAATTTATTAAAAAATCTAACAAATGAAACGCTAGAAGTATGCTTATTTGGTGCAGGGCCATGTCCAGAAATCGTAGGTTTAAGTAAATACTTATCAGATAAGTATCAAAACATTAAAAAATTAACTGTTAATGTATATGATATTGCTTCTGAGGAATGGACTTTAAGCAGAAATATTACCGAAAAATTTGTGATACCGGAATACTGGTCCGGAGATTTAAAGCTAAATAGTAATTACCTAGATTTATGCGAATCTAATTCTCTTCACTCAATCAAAACAACAATTCAAAAAAGCCAAATGTTTATTTTTCAAAATTGTCTAAATGAAATTTATAATATATCTACAGTTCAAACAAATCTCAATTTTTTGCTTAATGAAATACCTGTAGGTGGTGTAATAATAATTATTGATTTATGTAACTATAACCAAAACACCACCATAATTGATCAATTGAAACAACAAGTAAGTAATCGAGATGATTTTGAAATTTATTGCCCTCAAGCTAAAGATACTAAAATAAAAGCTTGTTTTCCTATTCCACCACTAATCACACAACATCTCTTAACTGGAAAAGATAAGTTAGTACCTCGTAGTAAAGATATCGATTGTCTTTTTATAAGTTTGCACAAAATTAATTTAAAAGCTTTGTAATTGATATGAAATTCGGTTGCAAAGGCATCGTCACCTTTGCTACCGCCTTAATTCTGAGGACTAAAGTTCTCATACCAATTCACTATGAAGATACACTAAATGAGGCTGATGTCTTTTTGGTTGGAATTATATTCTTAGCGTTATATTAAATGCAGCTTCATAGTAAATTGGTATCACTCCGAACCAGTTTGTAGTAAGGACTTTAGTCCTTCTTTCTTAGTCCACGCTTGAGTGAACATAGAAACAAGCTAAATTAATCTTGAAACACCATAATACTGCCCGAATAGCAAGCTACCCAAACCTGATTACTTTCCGGATCGTAAGTAATCCCGATCGGACTTGAATTAACCTTCACTGTTTGCAGCACTTTCATATCGCTCGTCCTAACTTTGCTAATAGTATTCGAGAAATAGTTAACTACATAAAGCAGTTTTCCCTCATCAGAAATTGTCATGCTGCGAGGTGCTTTTCCAGTCGAAACTTTGTCTACCACTTTACCAGTTTTTAGGTCAATTTTTGCCACATTTCCTTCACCATTTAAAGTGGCATAAAGATACTTTCCATTGGGGGCGATCGTCAAATGACGCGGCGCATTGCCAATATTCCTCAGCCATTCTACCGAAAAGTCGATGAGATTAACTTTCGCAATATCGGAAGAACCCATGATGGCAACATAGGCATTTTTTGAGTCGGGAGTAACAACAATACCCCGAGGATATGCACCCAGTTTCACTCGCTCGATTTCGATATTCTTATTGATATCAACTACGCTCAAATCCCAACTGCACCAATTGCTAGCGAGGGCGAAGCGATTGTCAGGCGAAACAGCATTGAATTTCGGAACTGCACCTACAGGAATTACCTTTTCTATTTTCAAAGTTTGGGTATTGACGCGGTACAGAAAACTTTGGTCGTGTTTTGCCGCTGGAGAACACCTGTCGCTCCCCGGATTCCTAAACCCGGAACCGTACATTTGATAGTTGGATACGTAGGCATATTTGCCATCGGTTGAAAAAGCAGCTTCTACGGGAGATCCTTTATAATTGCCTTTGAATTTAGAAAAGCCGAACTTCGACAAGTTTACTGTATCGGGAATAGTCTTGACTAATTTAAAGTTCCTGTCGTAAACTGTGATTGTGTGGCGGTACATCATGTTTTGAGCAAAAAACAAGCCATCTCCCGAATAAACTATTGATTTTGGCGAGATATTGCCATAAATTGTTTTTTTCAAGGCCATTTTCCCTTGAGTGTTGTCGGGAGGATTTACTAGCTTTGTGGATGGTAATTCACTTTCTTTATTCTCGGAATTTTCAGTTTTAAAGGGTGGCAAAGAGGGTTCTTGAAATAGAGGTTCTGGGGGCTGAGTTTGAGTTTTATCTTTGAGTTCGTTGGGGTTTTCTTTGGGGGTAGGAGATGGCGAAGATCGATCGACATTGGGCGCGATTTTTTCCGCAGCTTCAATACTCGCCTCTTCCGGCTTACCTTTCAGCGCTGACAAAGTTTTAGGGCCGACTATTCCGTCAACTTTCAGGTTGTTCTCTGCTTGAAACTTTTTCACAGCAGCCTGGGTGATAGAACCATAAAATCCTGTAGTCTTACCGCGAAAATAGCCTGCGTTTTGTAGAGTTTTCTGAAGTTGGGCTACTTTCGGGCCTGAATCACCTTTTTTGATGGCGAGTGCGGGATTGACTACATTGAAAATTGTGAGAGCGATCGTAAAGAAAAGTAAAGGAGCAGAGGCTAAATTCAGGTGCATTTTCAAGTTGGTCGATCGAGTTTGACCCGCAGCCGTTTCCCAAGTTTCAGCTAAATGTAGGTAGGCCAGTCCGTCCATAGTTTTTACCGGGTATTTTTGGTGCTATGATACACCAGTTAACTTTGATGAAAGAGAGAATCTTATTATAATCAAACTTAGGGTAAAATCTCCAAGCAGTTTTTAATGGTGTAAGCAAGTAGGAGCGATCGACAATGTGGAGTGGGGAACAAACAACCGCAGAATCAACGACAAAAGAATCCCGCCAGACTTTGCTGTGGGACGATAACGGGGGACTTTGCCAGCGGGCTTGGGTAGAAATCGATTTAGCAGCTTTAACTCACAATGTAAAACAGCTTAAAAAACTCTTATCTCCCGATACAGAACTGATGGCAGTTGTGAAAGCAGATGCTTACGGGCATGGTGCTGTTGCAGTCAGTCAAACAGCATTGCAAGCAGGTGCTAGTTGGCTGGGAGTGGCGACAATTCCCGAAGGAATAGAATTGCGAGAAGCTGGGATAGAAGCGCCGATTTTGCTGTTGGGGGCAACCCATACAGCTCCACAGGTAAAGGCGATCGCCCATTGGCACTTGCAGCCCACTATTTGTACTGCCAAACAAGCCCTAATTTTTTCGGAAGTTCTCGCCGATCTCAACCAATCTTTGCCGGTTCACGCTAAGTTGGATACGGGAATGTCTCGCTTGGGTACGCCCTGGCAAGAAGCTACAGAATTTGTGCAATTAGTCAAGCGGTTGCCCAATTTAAAATTAGCCAGTATTTACTCTCACTTGGCGACAGCAGATAGTCCCGACCCCGCAGTTATGATAGAGCAGCACCAGCGGTTTCAAAAGGCGATCGAGCAAATTAAAATAGTAGGAATTAACCCTCCTCGCCTCCACTTGGCAAACTCTGCAGCCGCCCTCGCTGACCCGGATTTGCACTACGATTTAGTGCGAGCCGGTTTAGCTACCTACGGTCTTTATCCAGCACCTCACTTGCAGTCGAGAACCAATTTGAAGCCCGCAATGCAGGTAAAAGCTAGGGTAACGCAGGTGAAAACAATTGAAGCAGGAACCGGCGTCAGTTACGGCTATCAATTTATAGCTCAGCGGCAGACACAGATTGCCGTAATTGGTATCGGCTATGCAGATGGCATTCCGCGCAATCTTTCTAATAAAATGCAGGTTTTAGTCCGGGGTCAGTTCGTGCGACAAGTGGGCGCGGTGACGATGGATCAGTTAATGCTGGATGTAACTGATATTCCAGATTTAGAAGTCGGTGAAGTGGTGACGCTGTTGGGCAAAGATGGGGAATATCAAATTACTGCTGACGATTGGGCCGCGACTTTAGGAACTATTTCGTGGGAAATTCTCTGCGGTTTTAAACATCGATTGCCCCGCGTAGCAGTACACTATTAACAGTAGTCCGGCAGGGGTTGAAACCCCTGCCTCATAGCAAAAGTCGGTTGAAACCGACTCAAGATTTTGAGCGAGTAAATTATTGATTTTAGTCCTCTTTGAGAGGACTTTAGCTATGAGACAGGGGTTTTTAACCCCTGTCGGACTCTCCGACTTATGCAGAAGACTGAGACTGCGTTTACCAATGCCCAATGCCCAATGCTCAATGCCCAATTCTCAATTTCCAATTCCCAATTCCCAATTGATATGACAGTTATTCAGACGTTTTTACCAATAGCCCAAACCTTCTATTCTCAACTAAATGCAGAAAGAACACAAGCCTTGGAACTAGCCCAAGAATTCTCGAAAAAATTCGTAGAATTGGGGTTTAAAATTGTACCTCAACTGCTGTGGGCGATCGGCATTTTGTTAATTACGCGATTTGCGATCAACTTTGCGGGGCGCGTGACTCGCCGTGCACTGAGTCGCACCGAAGCCACGCTGCGGAAATTCTTAGTTCAAGCTGCTGAAATTACGATTTTGGTAGTGGGAGTAGTCGCTGCTTTGAGTCAGTTGGGAATTCAAACTACCAGTGTGGTTGCGGTGGTGGGTGCGGCGGGTTTGGCCATTGGTTTGGCGTGGCAAAATACTTTGTCCCACTTTGCTGCTGGGGTAATGTTGATTAGTTTGCGGCCCTTTGAAGTCGGGGATGGGATTGAAGCTGGCGATGTTAAGGGAGTGGTGGACAGCATCGGGATTTTTTCAACCACCGTGGTGACAGACGATCGCATAAAAATTATTGTCCCGAACAATCAGTTGTTTAACGGTACACTGAAAAATACAACGGCAATGGGAACGAGGCGAGTAGACTTGAAGATTGATATTGGCGATCGGCCAATTCGTCCAACTGTAGCTGAGTTATTAGAAATTGCCCACTCTCACCCGCTGGTGTTGGAGAATCCGCCCCCGACTTGTTTGGTAGCCGAGATTACTCCAGATACAACTATTTTATCTCTCCGACCTTGGTGCGCGTCGGTGGCCTACGAACAAGTGCGATCGCAAGTTCAACAATACGTCAAAGAGGCAATGGATGCCGACCAAAATCAAGAACAATAGATATAAATCTCCAATCTAAAACCCCAAATTTATCCGAGGTATTTCCCATGAGCAAGTGGTATCCGCAGCAAATTTTGCAAGAACCCGGTGTCAGGATCACCCCAACGGAGAAACAAACAATTCTCAGCAAATTTCCGCCTCCCGACGAAAACGGTCAAATCTATGCCGACGGGGTTTTTGAAGGCGGTGGCGTGCGCGGAGTTGCGTTTTTAGGAGCACTCAGGTGCTGTAGCGATTTGGGCATCAACTGGCGAAAATTGGCCGGCACTTCTGCCGGTGCAATTACTGCCGCAGTATTGGCAACCGACTTGTCAATTGATGATTTAGAGGAAATTTTAGGACAGCTCGATTACAGCCTATTTTTAACTCAAAAAAACAGTCCTCTCATTTTAAACGGCGACCCCGCCGACGACTTGCAATCTCCTGCTTGGACGCTGCTTTTCCTAACAGTTAGCCGGCAGATGGGAGAATATTCGGCGCAGCCGTTCCGGCAGTGGCTGGAAGCAATGCTCGGTCGAGGTAACTTGCACACTTTTGCCGATGTCAAACAAATCGTAAAAGACCGGGAATTAAAAGTAGTAATATCCAACCTCTCTCGTGGTGAAATGTTGGTGCTGCCCGACGACTTACACCGACGCGAATCGACGGATTCCGATCCTTTGTATGAGCAGTTACGACTCAAAAGGGCTGAAGATTTTAGCGTTGCTGAAGCCGTTCGGTTGTCGATGAGTATTCCGCTCTTTTTTGAACCAGGAAAACTCGGCGATGACTTAATTGTCGATGGCGGAATTTTGAGCAATTTCCCCCTGTGGATTTATGACAAACAATCCGTTGGTGCGACTCCTGCGCCGCCCCGCTGGTTTACCTTTGGGTTTCGATTGGTCGATACCGGAATTGAGACTAAAGCTAAGATTGATACTCCGCTGTCGATGCTGGCGGCGATGTTCCGAACCATGATGAAAGCAAGAGACCGCTATCACCAGCGAGAAATGGATAAGGGCAGGGTGATTAATATTGATGTGACTGATGCTGGGGTGACGACGACGGACTTTAATCTCGATGGCGATCGCAAGGCTCACCTGTACCGCTTGGGGTATTTGTATACTAAGAGGTTCTTTTTGAGTTCCAATTTTAGTTGGGAAAAGCACTTGAAGGCTAGGGGCTTTGGGGAAGAGGCTGGAGGTTGAGGTCGCGAAAACTTTACAGAGTAAGGGATTGAGGAATTTTTCAATTAGGGGTTGGCAAGAATAAGATGTGTGTGCTATAGTTAGTTACTGTCATCTTGGAGAGGTGGCTGAGTGGTCGAAAGCGGCAGATTGCTAATCTGTTAAGGGTGTTAACATCCTTCGAGGGTTCAAATCCCTCCCTCTCCGTTTTAGAGCTTCTAGGAAAAAATTCCTTTTAATCAAATTTTTGGACGGGCTAGAAGCCCATCCCACAAAATTTCCATGTGGGATGGGCTTCTAGCCCGTCCCAATTGTTTTTGCAATTCAAGTCTAGTCTAGCCGCAATAATCAACTACTAAATCTAATTAAGTCCTTTCATCGCCTCGACAAATTGCCGCGATATAAATGGCAAAATCTCTTCATTCTTGCTATTCTCTTTCCCCTCGGTAAATACAACCAACAAATACGGCCGCAAACCGGATATTTCAATATAAGCAGCATCGTGACGCACTTGACTTGTCAGTCCCGCTTTTGACCACAATTTGGCTGATTCTGGCAATCCGCCACCTAAAAAACCTGTAACTTGATTTTCGGGATCTGCCTCTAATTCTGCTGGGTCTAAACTGCGTTTCATTAAACCCATCATTTCTTGCGATGCTTGGGCAGAAACAGCTACGCCGCCTATTATACTGTGCAGCAAACGCGCCGCTGCATTTGTAGTCAGCATATTTCTATTTTCCATTAATTCTCCCAAAACTGCTCGCTCGCGACCGTAGGGGCCGTCACACCAGGTTTTCTGATTGACGTTAATATTTTCTAATTCTGGCCAATCCAATGATTGAAAGTAACGGTTGACGATGTTTCGCTGCTGTTTCCAAGTTTCAAAGGGGGCGGGTGATAATTCTGGGCCGCTGGTGGTGCCGGTGAGGGCGTCTACTACTAAACTGGTGGCGTCGTTGCTGGAATCAACTATCATATCTCGGACGGCGCGTTCTAATTCTGGCGATGTTTGAATCATGCCTTTTTGCGCCCATTCCCAGATGGCAACGAGGTAGAATAATTTGACGATGCTGGCTGGATAAATTCGTTCGGAAGCTCTAGCGCTAAAACCTCGCGGTTGATATTTCCAAAATTCTTCTGCACTCAGGGCGCCGCCTGTATTGACTCGCACCGGGGGATCGTAGACTATCCAGGTCATGGCTATACGATCGCCACTTAATCCTGTAAATTCTGACAATGCGGAGTCTATAATGCTACTGCCGAGGTTTTCTAATTGTTCGTCTTTGTGAAAAAATGTCATGGTTAATGGCTGACGCTTAACGGTTAACGGCTAGCAGCTAATGGCAATCTCTCGTTAAATGCGAACAATAAATGCGAACAATTAACAGCACACAATGAGCAATTAGCAATGGCCAATTATCAATTATCGGATGTTGTGGAGTACCGCGCCCGATCGCACATAAATATTTACGATTCCCCAAAGTGCGATCGATTGGCAACTCAAGCAGCGCTGGGGCGACATTTGCGCGTCGTTGAACTCCCCCTAATACAGAGCGATGTAAACTTGGATACAACGGCTGTGATGGTGCGACTGTGCGAAGATGATTATCCGGGATGGCTGGATATTCGAGATGTTGAGTTGCTCGATGTGGCAGAAACAGTGTATCATCCTCTGGTGGTTTCTGAGACCCAAATCAAGGAAAAATTACCAATTGTAATTACTTTCGCTCGCGAGGCTATGAACCAATCCAATTATTATCTTTGGGGGGGTACAGTCGGGCCAAATTATGATTGTTCTGGCTTGATGCAAGCTGCTTTTGTTGCTGCGGGCATCTGGTTGCCGAGGGATGCTTATCAGCAGGAATTTTTTACTAAACCTATTAGTATCACTGCTTTAGAACCGGGGGATTTAGTATTTTTTGGTTCGCCCGAAAAAGCAACTCATGTAGGATTATATCTCGGAGATAATCGCTACATTCACAGTTCTGGAAAAGCACAAGGTCGCAACGGTATCGGTATCGATGTTTTGTCGGAGGATGGCGATCGAGTCAGTCAAGCTTATTACCAGCAACTGCGGGGATATGGTAAAGTTGTGGCAAGTTATCAGCCTAGTTAGTTGTTAACGGTTGACGGTTGACGGTTGACGGTTGACGGTTGACGGTTAACTAATGACTAATGACTAATGACTAATGACTAATGATTACTGATGTTATCTAACAAAGAAATGGACGCTGCATTGTTTTTGGAAAAATTGGCTGCACAGCAGGCTGGCGCTGAGGTTGTTCTCGACATTTCGGTGGTGGTGCCAGTGTATAATGAGGTGGAAAGTTTGCCTCATTTGATTGAGGCGATCGCCTCTTCTATCCAACCATCTGGACTCAGCTATCAAATTATTTGTGTAGATGACGGTTCTAAGGACGGTTCTGGTGAACTTCTCCAGCAGTTAGCCAGCACTCGCGATGACCTTTGTGCTGTAATTTTGCGCCGCAATTACGGGCAAACTGCTGCCATGTCCGCAGGTTTCGATCGCGCTCGCGGTCGTGCTATTGTTACCCTAGACGGCGATTTGCAAAATGACCCGGCTGATATTCCGCTGTTGTTGGCAAAGTTAGATGAAGGCTACGATTTAGTTAGTGGCTGGCGGAAAAACAGGCAAGACAATACTATTAGTCGGTTGATTCCTTCTAAAATTGCTAACTGGTTAATTGGTCGCGTTACAGGCGTAACTTTGCACGACTACGGCTGTTCTTTGAAAGCTTATAAATCCGAGTTGGTAGCAGACTTGAATCTGTACGGGGAATTGCACCGCTTTTTGCCAGCGTTGGCGTTTATTGAAGGGGCGAGAATTGCAGAACTGCCTGTGCGACACCACGCCCGCCGTTTCGGTCAAAGTAAGTACGGGATTTGGCGGACTTTTCGCGTGTTGATGGATTTGTTAACTATTTCTTTTATGAAAAAGTTCCTGACTCGACCGATGCACGTCTTTGGACTTTTGGGACTGAGTTCTATGACGTTGGGAACGGTTTTAGGGATTTATTTGACTTTCCTGAAATTTGCTTTTGGTCAAAGTATTGGCAATCGCCCTTTGCTGATTTTGGCTGTGGTTTTGCTGTTGACGGGCGTGCAGTTATTTTGTTTTGGTTTGCTGGCGGAAGTGATGATGCGGACTTATCACGAGTCGCAGGGAAAACCGATTTATCGGGTGCGCGAGGTGTTTGGTTCTAAGTAAGGGGTTGATCCAAATTGTACTCCGTGATAAAAAGAGGAAAAGTTTTGAGTTGTAAGTTAAATAATTTAAAACTCAAAACTCAAAACTCCTTCCTAATCTTCCATTCTCTCATCTAAAATCTCAAATCTCAAATCTAAAATTGATTGACTTTTTGAGCTTGTCGGAGAGATGTAATAGTTGCGATCGCGTGTTCGGCGACTGCATCTATTTCTGCTTCGGTATTGAACCGGCCAATACCAAACCGAATTGAAGCGTAAGCTAATTTGTCCGATCGCCCGATCGCTGCTAAAACATGAGAGGGAGATATTTTTGCGGAAGTGCAAGCAGATCCCGAAGAAACTGCCGCCGCCGGTTGCAAACCCAACATCAACGCTTGACCGTCAACCCCGGCTACACTAATATTGAGATTCCCCGGCAATCTCTTCGTAGCGTGACCGTTGAGAAAAACATCGCCCAATTCACTCAATTTTTCCCACAAACGCTGCCGCAGATTAACCACTCGTTCTGTTTCCGACGGCATTTCTGCAATTGCCAATTCTACTGCTTTGGCAAACCCAACTATTTGCGGTGGGTAGAGAGTTCCCGATCGCATTCCCCGTTCGTGGCCTCCTCCGTGCATTTGCGGCGCTAGCTGCACTCTCGGTTTGTTGCGCCGCACGTAGAGAGCACCGATGCCTTTTGGCCCGTAAATTTTGTGGGCTGTCAAGGACATTAGATCGATATTCATCTCCTCTACGTCGAGGGGAATTTTGCCGATCGCCTGTGCCGCATCTGTGTGAAAAAGAATGTCATTTCCGCGACAAATTGCAGCAATTTCTGCGATCGGCTGGATGACGCCAATCTCGTTGTTAGCCGTCATCACTGAAACTAAAATTGTCTCTGCCCGAATCGCTTTGATCAAATCGCCTATATCAATCAGCCCGTCGCTTTTCACCGGTAAAACAGTAATGTCAAACCCCAATTTTTGCAAATAGGTACAGGGGTCGAGAATTGCATTGTGTTCGGTTTTTACTGTGATAATGTGCTTTCCTTTACTGAAATAAGCTTCGGCGATGCCTTTGATCGCTAAGTTATTTGCTTCGCTTGCGCCGCTGGTAAAAACAATTTCTTCTGGAGAAGCATTGATCGCTTCTGCTATGATTTGTCGTGACTGTTTTACCGCTGCTTCTGCTTCCCAGCCGTAGACGTGGTTGATACTGGCTGCGTTGCCGAATTGTTCGGTGAAATACGGCAGCATCGCCTCAAGGACCCGTGGATCTACCGGGGTTGTGGCGTGGTTGTCGAGGTATATAGGACGTGCAGACATAGTGCAGTTTTGGTTTGAAAAAGTGTTAGGTTTATTGTAGACGAGCCCCTTGTTCTACTACAAAACTTTATAATTAACATATATTTGTAAAGATTTATGCGAGCTGACATTCAGGGATTAGAAATTACTCTCGGTGAGCTCAAGCACCTCACCGGCGCCGGGCCCGATCGCGTATACCGGCCGCCGACAGCGACTAAGTTTGCCCGCGAAGCTTTGAAAACTGTCGGTTTAATTGTTTTGGTTCTCATCAGTTGTTGGCTGCTGGTTGCGATATTTCCTAGAGCTTATTTGTGGTGGTTCGCCCTTCACTTCGCTGCGATCGTCGGTTTAATCTTTGAGGATGCGTGGAAAATTCAGTGCAGCCGCCAAAACCAACATTTAATCAATCTTTTTGATGATGTCGATCGCTATAATGGTATAATCAAAGCGATCGAAATTAACGATAGGATAGAAGATGCCGGCAATGTGGCAGTCAAAATAGGCGATCGAGCCAAAGTTATTCAAGCTTTGCAACTAATCAGAGACGATTTAGTTCGAGCTTTGAAAACTGAAAGAATTCTTAGGGAAAACAACAAATTTGTCGCTACTAACTCAGAATTATTTGCCAATAACTTAAAAAATTTGAATGGCCTCCAAATTAGCGATCGAGCCAGCGAACAAGGGCGATTGCTCAACGAAGCTTTGCAGGTAGCCGTGGGAGTTCAAGCAGAAATGAAAAAGTTGCAAGATCGAAACGCTGCTAATTTTAAAAAGGGCAAAAGTTAGTAGTGTGCACGGCTGCGTGCGCCTCTTACCCAGTAGCAATATGCAGCTTACTGAACCGAGCGAACTCAAACACATTCTCCAAATTATAAGTTATCAGAATTGTGAAAAAAATATCATAACTATTGTAAATTTTTTCCTGTTACGTAACAACTAAGGATATCTTGGAAAGGTGACGTTAACAACCAGGTCAGTATGTCTTCTGTTAAACCCAAGATTATAGTTCTCGACGACGATCCGACTGGTTCTCAAACCGTGCACAGTTGCTTGCTGCTGACACGTTGGGACGAAGACACCCTGCGTTTGGGGCTGCGGGACAAGTGCCCGATTTTCTTCATACTGACAAATACTCGATCGCTAACTCCCGAAAAAGCAGCCTCCGTCACCCGCGAAGTGTGCCAAAATCTAAAAAGGGCGATCGCCAGCGAAAAAATCGAAGACTTCCTAATAGTTAGCCGTTCCGATTCTACCCTGCGCGGCCACTATCCCATCGAAACCGACGCGATCGCCGAAGAACTCGGCCCCTTCGACGCTCATTTTTTAATTCCCGCCTTTTTTGAAGGAGGCAGAATTACCCGCCACAGCGTGCATTACCTAATGGTTAACAGCGTCGCAACGCCTGTTCACCAAACCGAATTTGCCAAAGATTCAGTCTTCGGCTACAGTCACAGTTACTTGCCCGACTACGTAGAAGAAAAAACCAAAGGTCGCATCAAAGCTGATGCAGTCGATCGCATTTTACTTGCAGACATCCGCTACGGAAGTTTAGATCGACTGATGGAGATGAAAGACAACCAATGTGCAGTTGTTGACGGCGAAAGCCAAGGCGATTTAGACACATTTGCCAAACACATTCTCGCTGCTGCCAGTCAAGGCAAAAAGTTTTTATTCCGCAGCGGGGCGAGTATTTTAACATCCTTAGCTGACCTCGGCCCGCAGCCAGTAGCAGCCGACGAAATGGCAAAATACGTGAGAGATGGCAAACCGGGTGCAGTAATAGTTGGTTCCCACGTTAAGAAAACTACTGAACAATTGGAACGCTTGTTAAAAGAACCCAATATAGTTAGCATTGAAATAGATGTATCTCACTTGCTAGAAGATTCACCAGAGTATCGCACCCAAATGCTCGATGAAACTCTCGAAAAAGTCCGCACTTCTCATGCCGATGGTAAAACGCCTGTAATTTATACCAGCCGCAAGGAACTCGAATTTGACAATGCAGAAATTAGGTTAAAATTTGGAGAGGCGGTTTCTGCTTTACTGATGGATATCGTGCGGGGACTGCCTGTCGATATCGGGTTTTTGATTAGCAAGGGCGGCATTACTTCTAATGATGTTTTGAGTACAGGTTTGTCGCTAAAAAGTGTCAGGCAAATCGGTCAAATTATCGCAGGTTGTTCGGTGGTGAAAACCGATGCATATCATCCTCTGTTTCCCAATTTACCCGTGGTTTTGTTTCCGGGAAATGTGGGGGATAGCCATGCTTTGGCTACGGTTTATAAGCGGCTGAGCAAGTAGTAGAGCTCGTTGAATCGCAGATTAACGCAGATGAATGTAGCTTCAAGTTAGGGAGTAGAATGTTCATCTGCGGTTCGTCGCTGGGTTTCAATGCTCGATCGAACTTTATGGCAATGACCACTGCACGGCCACTTCCAAAAAAAATCTCTAGTCTACTTTTTCCTTGCCAAATCCACCCAACTATGATAAAATAGAGAGTCTGTCCGTAACTAAAACCGATCGCCCCATCTCCAAATCCCCCTCAGCAGTCGCTCTCAAAAAAATCAAATTTAGGAAAAAAAATTAAGGCAGAACTCTACATATAGAGCCAACAGCGCAACAGCTACTGCTATCAGTAGCGTTTCCAGCTTGTAACCGCCTAAATTTTCAAATTAAGTAGAAATTTCCACATAGTAATTTTTAGCTGAAAGGATTAGCATATAAGGGTGACAGAACATTATCATCCCCTAAACTCATTAAAAGATGGCCATTGGTTCAAGCTGATCTGTGGGGCGAGCTTTCAACACCTGCCTGCTGTACGGAATCTCACCTTGGCTTACACCCTAGCAGGCGCTGACTGTATCGATGTCGCGGCAGATCCCGCCGCCGTCGCCGCAGCGAAAGAAGCCCTACAAGTGGCCAGCGACTTACAGGCAAGAACTCAAAACCGCAGGTTTGGCGGCAAAGGGTTGCCGTTGCTGATGGTGAGTTTAAATGATGGGGAAGACCCGCATTTTCGCAAAGCCGAATTCAACCCAGCCGATTGTCCGGTGGACTGCTGGCGGCCGTGCGAAAAAATATGTCCAGCCGAAGCAATAGTTTTTCAGAGTGCTGGCAGTGGTTTTTCCGGGGTGATAGACCAGCAATGCTATGGCTGCGGTCGCTGTCTGCCGATTTGTCCGAGCCAACTGATTTATACTCGTTCTTACGTGTCTGCTCCAGCCGCGATCGCACCTTTAATCTTGCAATCCGGTGCGGACGCCCTAGAAATCCACACGCAAGTAGGCAGAGAGGCAGATTTTGCGCGACTTTGGTCGAGTATAGCTCCTTGGGTCGCTCAACTCAAGGTAATAGCAATTAGTTGCCCCGATGGAGACGGTTTGATTGATTATTTGCGGACACTGTATCAACTAATTTCCCCCCTTCCTTGTCCCCTAATTTGGCAAACAGACGGTAGGCCAATGAGCGGAGATATCGGAACAGGAACTACTAGAGCCGCGGTCAAACTCGGTCAAAAAGTTTTGGCTGCCCAGTTGCCGGGATACGTGCAACTTGCAGGCGGCACTAATGCTCACACTGTCAGCAAGCTCAGAGCCGAGGGACTGATCGGGGAGCATGGGAAAAATTTGTCAATTCCTGATGCCCCAAAAATTGCAGGTATAGCTTACGGCAGCTATGCCAGGGTTTTGCTATCGCCAATTTTAGAACAGTTAGAAACAATGCAGACCGATCGAGCCTATGCCGTTCCGGTGGCAGTCACGCGGCCAGGAGCCGGAGTTCAAACATCTCGGCTACCTCAGCTCGAAGCCGTCCCAGAACTTCTCTCACAGGCCGTGAGTTTAGCTCGTTCTCTAGTTTCCCAGATCAAAGAATTTTAGTCATTAGTCATTCGTCATTAGTCATTAGTTAGTGGTTAGTAGTTAGTGGTTAGTAGTTAATATCAACAACAACTGGCAACTGAAAACTGACAACTGGCAACTGGCAACTGGCAACTGACAACTGTTAACTGACTAAAAAGTTGAAAACGTCACCGAACACATCGAGGCGAATGCAGATTACAGACGACCTCAACAGATTATTAGACATCGTGCCAGATGAGATCCGGCAGCCCTTAGAGCAGCACCCGCAGCGCAACAATCTCATTGAGATTGTCATGGATTTGGGCCGCCAACCAGAAGCTCGTTTTCCATCCTTGGCCGAACCTCTTTCTCAAACGCCAGTTTCCAAGGCACACCTCAACTATTGCATCGAGCGAGTCGGCCACTTCGGCGGCGACAATCGAGCCGGTATCGAGCAAACCCTGCACCGAATTAGCGCCCTTCGCAACCGCAGCGGCGAGATTATCGGCTTGACTTTGAGGGTGGGCCGCGCTGTGTTCGGGACGATCGGCATTATCCGCGATTTGGTGGAAACCGGTCAGTCAATTTTGATGCTCGGCCGCCCCGGAGTTGGCAAAACCACGGCCCTGCGCGAAATTGCCCGCGTGCTCGCCGATGACTTGGAAAAACGGGTGGTAATCATCGATACCTCCAACGAAATTGCCGGAGATGGAGATATTCCCCACCCAGCGATCGGCAGAGCTCGCAGAATGCAAGTTTCCCGTCCCGAACTTCAACACCAAGTCATGATCGAAGCAGTGGAAAACCATATGCCGGAAGTGATCGTGATTGACGAAATCGGCACGGAACTCGAAGCTTTGGCGGCTCGGACGATCGCCGAAAGGGGCGTGCAGTTGGTCGGTACCGCCCACGGGAACCGGATCGAAAACTTGATGAAAAACCCGACTCTGGCAGATTTAATTGGGGGCATCCAAGCGGTGACGCTGGGAGATGACGAAGCAAGACGGCGCGGTTCTCAAAAGACGGTTTTGGAGCGCAAAGCACCGCCAACTTTTGAAATTGCCATCGAAATGCTCGAACGCGAGCGCTGGGTAATCCACGAGCGAGTTGCAGATGCGATCGACACTTTGCTGCGGGGACGCGAACCGAGCCAGCAAATCAGAAGCGTCAGCGAGACTGGAGAAATAATTATCGAGCGCGAGTCAGCCGCTCCCCCCGCCCGGTTTCCGGGGATGGCAGCTTCCAGCGGCCCGGCTGCTGTATCAGCAATCCGGCCCGTCACACCGATCTCAGGGTGGCGGAGTGCTGGCAAAATGGTGCCGATGCCCGCTCCCAGCGAGAACTTAGCTGCTAAGAGCGCGCCGGTTTCTGAGACTCGGTATTTCGAGCAACTGCTCGAAGAATCCCTGTCCGTCGAACCGGTACCCAAGGCCGGACGCTATTCCCATAATGTCGGCCCTAACGGCGAAGATTTGCCCCTCCACGTTTATCCTTACGGCATACCTCGCCACCAGCTCGAACAGGTGATTTCGACGCTGAACCTGCCGGTACTGCTGACGAAGGATATTGAGAGTGCTGACGTGGTTGTGGCTTTACGATCGAACGTTCGGAACCAGTCAAAATTGAGGCACTTGGCCAAAACTCGCCAAGTTCCCCTGCACACAATTAAGGCCGCCACTATTCCCCACGTAGCGAGAGCTTTGCGGCGCCTGTTGGACATGGATGACCCAGGTACCCCGGAAGTGGCAGACCTCGCCTTATTCGCCCGCAGCGGTTCTTCTGACGAGCTCGAAGCTCTCGAAGAAACCCGCTTGGCAGTCGAGCAAATTGTCATTCCCAAGGGACAGCCGGTGGAACTCCTGCCCCGTTCTCCCAACGTCCGAAAAATGCAGCACGAACTTGTGGAACACTATCACCTGAAGTCCCACAGTTTTGGGGAAGAACCCAATCGCCGCCTGCGGATATATCCAGCTTAAAGTTGGAGATTAGTGCCTTTGAAGGCAGAAGGTAGAAGGCAGAAGGAATATTCTTTTCCTGGCTTCTACCTTCTGCCTTTTGCCTTTTTCCTTTAAGTAGCTGGCAAGTTTCTGATATGATGTGGTGTAACACTGTTCTTGTTAAGGCGATCGGCTAAATTCCCGATTTATAATTCCAAATTCCCCAATTCCCCATTCCCAATACTTCTACTACACGAGCTTACAAGTTCCCCAATTTCCAATAGTTCAGCTACGCACTTCCTTCGGCTCCCTGCAGCTTTGCGAACCGACGAGCCGCAGGCTAGCAGCTATCCTCAGCCCAAACTCAGCACCAGCTCAGTAAAAGTTTCCACTTCCCAAATTATTAAATGAATGATTCCATAATTCAGCTATTTATTAACTTAATTACTACCGAAATTGGTGTGCGAATTAGAACCCAAGATCGGGCTGGTTTGTCTCATAAAATCATGACTCGAATGAGAGACAAAAAAATTGCAGAACCCGAAAAATATTATCAACTTTTAACCGCCAAAACTTTTGAAAGTATAAATGAATGGGCAAAATTAGTATTGCTATTAACAACAACTGAAAGTTATTTTATGCGAGATAAAGGACAGTTTGCTCTCTTAAAAAGAGTAATTTTTCCTGAATTGATAGAGCAGAAAAGAAACTTGCACAAGACCTTGGGAATGCAGCCGACACTGCGAATCTGGAGTGCGGGCTGCTCCACCGGTGAAGAACCTTATTCTTTAGCTATTGTTTTAAAACAATTGATTCCCGATTGGGAGCAATGGAAAATATTAATTTTAGGTACAGATATCAATGAAAAAGTAATCAAAAAAGCCCCCCAAGGAGTTTACAGTCATTGGTCGTTTCGCTTGGTTGAACCGGAGATACAAAAGCAGTATTTTCATCAGAGGCAAAATGATTGGGAAATTAATCTAGAATTGCGCGAAAGTGTCAACTTTAGCTGTGTAAATTTAATCAAAGATGAGTTTCCTAATATTTACCAAAATCTTTATAACATAGACTTAATTTTGTGTAGAAACGTTTTTGTGTATTTTGAACATAAGTATATTTCACTGGTACTGCAAAAATTTTCCAAGACACTGAGACCTGGAGGATACTTAATGACCGGTCACGCTGAAGTTTACGGTCAAATTATGAACGAGTTTGAACCCAAGATTTTCCCGGAGTCAGTGGTGTATCAGCGTCGGGATGCAGTACCGGAGGAACGCTGTCAAATAGAGTCTAGGGTTGCGACTGTAGGGGAAGCAAACTCGGCATTTCGGGAATTCCCGAAAGCAGATACTATGGGCGATGATAGTGGTGAGTTGCTAACAGGGGAAACTATGCCACCTAGTTTTACTACTAACAGCAATTTTCCAGAGATAGAGATGCCGCCCGGATTAAAAATAAGTAATCTGCTGGGGAATATGCTGCCATCTCGCTATCTGGAGGACGGCTTACCGAACAATCCCGTGTCAGTTACAGAAAAAATAATAGCAGAAAATACTCAAAATAGAACACCTCAAATGCTAATTTTAGAGGCTAAGAAATTATTTAAAAATCAAGATTATGCTGAGGCTATCAACAAGGCACAAGAGGCAATAGACTTGCAGGGACATAATTTTGATGCTTATTTTTTAATCGCTCAAGTTCAGGCCAATGCGGGCAATTATTCTCAGGCAATAGAATACTGTAATCGAGCTAGAAAAGTAGAGCCTGGCTCAGTATATACTGATTATTTACAAGCTCAAATTGCTGAAGAACAGGGTCAATTAGAAACAGCAAAGAATTTATTAAAGAGGACTATTTATATGTGTCCATCTTTTGTTTCAGCTTATATAGAACTAGGGAATATATACAATAAAGAAGGTCAAGTAAAAAGAGCTCTTAAAATGTACCATTCATCTTGTGAAATCCTGAAAGCGCTGCCGCCAAACACTCCCATAGATTCACAGGGAAAAATGACAGCTAGTCAAGTGCTGATGAATGTTAAAAAAAAATTGTTAAAATTATACAGTAAAGAAACTGTACACTAAAATATGGAAACTAAACCGTATCTTATCTTTGAACAGAACGGTTTTCTCTGCGGTATAGAAGCCTGCTACGTTCGGGAAATTTTCTTTCTGCCGGAGTTGACAGCAATTGCAGAAGCACCTCAAGATATTGTTGGGGCGATCGACCTTCGGGGCGAAATTCTGCCCGTGATGGATCTGAATCTGCGTTTCGGATACGTTTGGCAGGAGTATTCTGTGACAGATAGTACGATCGTCATAGAGTGGCAAGAATCAAAAGTTGGTATAATTGTCAATCAAGTTCGCGAAGTTAAGGAACTCTCAGAAGAGGCCATCACTCCGCAGCTATCTTACGGGCGAGAGAATTCAGAAGCCTCTCATTATTTTGTAGCTGGACTAGCCCGCAGCGAAGCCGATATTATCATGCTGCTGAATCTCGATCACTTAATTCGATATTCTCCCGAAAAGGCAGAGGAAAGCTGGGCTGTTTCTCCAAACAATGCAGGTAGTGAAGCAGCAGCAGGTGAGGCAGAGACGGAAAATTCACACGGGCAAATAAGTTCAAAATTGTTAGGTAAAACTCCTAAAATTTTGAGCAAGCGTCACGTTTTTTGCCCGCAGGCTACCCCGGAAGAAAAAGCAATTTTTCAATCGCGCGCTAATCATTTGAGGCGGCGAAGCGAGGGGGAAAATGATGCTGCAATTAATATGTCCCTGGCGGTGTTTGTTTTGAATGGCGAATACTTTGGTATTCATTTAGATCTAGTCCGCGAATTTACTGATATCAACCAAGTAACTCCGGTTCCTTGCACTCCCGATCGCATAGTGGGAAATATAAATTTACGGGGAGAAATTGTGACGCTAATTGATATTCGCAGTGTTTTAAATATGTCTTTAAATATGTCGGAGACGGCAAATTATCTCTCTAAGGCGATCGTTGTTGAAGTGGCCGATTTTGTCGCTGGTATAGTTGTTGACGAAATATTAGATATTATATACTTAAATGTGTCGGAAATTGCGGCTGTTCCGGCAGCACTGCATTCTGCCAACCGCGAATATCTACGGGGGACAGCTATTTACGGGGAAAAAATGATGGCTATTCTGAACTTGCAAAAACTGCTGACAAAAGGAGGAGTAGTTGTTGATGAAGAGGTTTGAATCCAGAACAGGACTTACGCAAAGCATATCTGTCATGAGTCCAGTGAATCATCTCGCTTGATGCTTCATTTCGTTCGCAATCCCGATCCAACGCAGAGATCAAGACTGGTAACGAGCGGGACTTAGCATGAGAGAATTATCTTGAAATGCGTCCAGGACTAAAGAAGTTAGTTATACCACAATACGGTTCAGTTAAGCTCGATCTCCCTAGCCCCCCTTCTCAATGGGGGGACAAGAACTTACTCAAAGTCCTCGCAACGATGGGCGGGGATGCGACGGGGATCTCTGAGGAATAAATAGTTTTAACCCAAGCGTATTGAGTTATACCAAATCCGCTTTTCAAGCGAGATTTAACTAAGCAATCTAATTCGTATATTCACGTGCTTAAATTAAGGAGAAAAATATGTTTTCTAAGTTAATAAAATTAAATATTAGAAATAGAATGCTGCTGGCATATGTAGCGCCCGCAACTATATACTTGGGTTTTCCGGTGCTAGTTTATACAACTACTAATCAAGTGTTGAATAATTTTGCAGAAGTAGAAAGGATAGAAAATGTGATCAGAGACACAAATGATATGTCCGCAGGTGCTGAACAAATGGTACGGGGAATGCGCGGGTATTTAATTAATAAAAATCCGCAGTTTTTAAATGATTTTAAGACGGGTGGAGAATTAGCTCGTGATTCGGGGAATAGTGCGGAGTTGAAGATGGAAAATCCTGAACAGAGAATGCGTTTAGAGAAGATGCTAAAACTCTGCAACGAATATTATGACGGTTCTAACGAAATAGTTGCTTTATTACAAAAAAATAATAGAACTGCAGCATTGGCTCTCTTTAACACCGGAAAACACACACAATTTGTGGATGAATTTGTGGAAGTAAATAAGCAATTTCGCGAAGTAGAAGTAAAAGCGATTAAGCAAGCTACAGAAAAAACGAAGCAATCTTTAGTTTTTTTGATATCGGCATTGGTATTTGGTTCCGTGTTTTTATTGGTGTTAGGTGCGGTTATAGCTTGGCTGATATCATCAGGAATTGCCCAAACTATCGATCGGGCAATTAGCTCGATCGCCACTTCTTCCACTGAGATTGCAGCCACCGTGGAAGAACAGGAACGCATGGCAAGTCAGCAAGCAGCTTCCGTAAATCAAACTACTACTACAATGGACGAATTGGGAGCCTCTTCCAGGGCGACATCACAGCAGATAGAAACAGCCGTGGTTCAAGCAATGCAAGCTTTGAATTTAGCTGGAGGTGGCACAAAAGCTGTAGAACAAACTTTAGAAGCAATGGCAACTCTGAAAACTAAAGTTCAGGATATCCAAGGACAAATTATAGAGTTGAGCGAACAAACAGATCACATTGGTAATATCTCAAGTGTAGTTAGCGATTTGGCTAATCAAACTAATATGTTAGCACTCAATGCTGCTGTTGAAGCAGTGCGGGCAGGAGAACACGGCAAGGGGTTTGGCGTGGTGGCGTCAGAAATTCGCAAACTTGCCGATCGTAGTAAAAAGTCAGGAGCGCAAATTAATCTATTAGTTGCTGATATTCAAAAGGCGATTAACTCAACGGTAATGGTGACAGACGAAGGAACTAAAACAGTGGAATCGGGCGTGAATATTGCCTCAGAAACCGCAGCGGCATTTGCAGGAGTTGCCAATGCCATTAACAATGTGGTTTTGAGTTCTCAGCAAATTTCGCTGAATGCCAAACAGCAATCGATCGCGATCGAACAGGTAGTGCAAGCTATGAACTCTCTCAATCAAGCCGCAGCCCAGACCGCTTGCGGTATCAGTCAAACTAAAGTCGGTACTCAAAAATTGAATGAAGCAGCGTTAGATTTGAAAGCAGTTTTGTAGGAGAGCAATGAATTATGAGTAGTTCCCCAAAAAGGCCAAATATATCCTTAAGAGTTAAAACAATTGCTTTGGCGATCGACCTCACTACAATTCCAGCGATATTAACGGGAGTAATAACTTGTTTATGGGCAAATGCCAATAAAAACCTAATATCAAATCAGCAGTGTAGTGAGTTGTGAGTTATTATTAGGGAGTTGTTATTTTTTCTTTATTACCACTTCCCAATTTTCAATACTTCGGCTACCCGATCATACAATTTTCCAGTTCTCTATACTTAGACTATGCGAGCGTACAAGTTACCAGTAACCGATTCCCAGTAACTAATGATTAACAATTTTTTCCAAAAAATGCAGCATCGACTGTTGCTACTCCTAATTTTAAGTACCTTGATTCCCGTATCTATTGTTGGTTGGTATGGAATTTCTTCTTCAACAGAAGCACTGCAAAATTTAGCATTAATAACCCTTAGTGACAGTGTTAATTCCACCGCCAATCAAATGAGTAACAAATTGGAAAATCTGAGAGCCGATATTTTGTTTCTCCGCAAAACTCCCCCTGTTCAGGGAATGATTAGAGCTAGAGAAGGAAATGGATTAGACAAACAAACTAATTCAACTTATAAAGATTGGGTTTATCGAATGCAACTCACATTTTTATCCATGATGGAAGCCAAGCCATATTATATGCAATTGCGTTATATAGATAACAGTGGTAAAGAGATCGTGCGCGTAGATTCTGACGGCACAAATATCAAAGTTATTCCAGATTCTCAACTACAAAATAAAGCAGACACAGATTACTTCTCGGCAACTATGAAGCTAAAATCAGGAGACGTCTATGTGTCTTCCTTAAATCTGAATAAGGAAAGGGGGAAAATAGAAATTCCTTATAAGCCAACAATTCGCTATGCCACTCCAATTTTTAATCCCAAAGGAGAAAGACAAGGCTTTCTCATTACGAATGCTCTGGGTAGCACTCTGCTCGATATGGTTAAAAATTTCAATCCTGAACTATCAGACAAATCTTTTATCTTAAATCAAGATGGGTATTATCTGGCTCATCCCAATCCTAAAAAAGCATGGGGATTGGAACTTAAAACTAAGGAAAATGTCAAAAATGATTATTCTGCAGACATTGTTGCTAAAATACTCTCAGGTGGTCAGGGAAATATTGATAATAGGGAGCTAGTGATTAGCTATAATACAGTTTTCCCCAGCAAACAAAATACAAATAATTTTTTAGTAATTGTGGATAGTTCACCCAAAAAATTGCTATTTTCTTCCATCGATTCTCTTCAAAAAATAGCAGCCCTGATTGCTATTGTTTCCCTGGCTGTGGTGCTGGGATTGGGATGGTTTTTTTTGCAAAAAATTGTTGCTCTCATTCGGGGGTTGATTTACCAAATATCGTCATTTTCACTGCAAATAGAATCTAATATGAACCGACAAGAGCAAATAGCAAATAGACAATTTGTCTCGGTTAATCAAACAACTATAACTCTAGAAAATTTGGGCCGATCTTCTCAGCAAACAGCCGAGCAAGCTGAGTCTGTTGCCGTTGCTGCTCGCCAAGCTTTAAATCTAGCCGAAGAAGGTACTAAAAAGGTAGATCAAACTCTCAATCAAATGCTGAATCTTAGAGAAGCTGTGGTGGCAATTTCTAAGCAAAATCATCGACTCGACGACAGCACGAGTCAGATTGGCAATATATCGACTCTCGCAAGTTTGGTTAGCGATTTAGCCAGCCAAACTAATATGCTGGCTCTCAACGCCGCTGTTGAAGCAGTCAGAGCCGGCGAGTACGGTAAAGGTTTTGCGGTGGTAGCAAGCGAAATTCGTAAGTTAGCAGATGAAAGCCAACAAGCAGCACAAAAGATTAATGGTATTATTCCAGAAATTAAGGGCGCGATCGACTCAACGGTAAAAGCAACTGAAGATAGTCGCAAAACAGTTGCAGAAGGGGTAAAAACAGCACAAGATACGGCAGAAGCTTTTACGGGTGTGAGGGAAGCTTGCAATCTGGTGTTTGCTAGCAACCAGCAAATTTCATTTAATGTTAAACAGCAGGCGATAGCAATTCAGCAAGTAGGTGATGCCATGAGTTCTATGAAGGAATCCGCGTCTCAAACAGTCAGTGGCATTACTCAAGTTAAAATTGGTACTCAACAACTCACAAAAGCTGCATTTAATCTTAAAGAAGTAGTGTAGTCATGAGTCATTAGTAATGAACGGAGGAGTTAACGAATTATCATTACCCTTAAGCCATAACCAATCAGCTATTACTTAATAACCTATATGATGATTGAAGATCAAGAACTTCGAGATGTATTTAAAGTCGCTAGTCAAGAACACTTACAGAAACTCGACGACGGATTGCTGTACCTAGAACAATATCCGAGCGACTTAGCTAAGTTAGAACAATTGTTGCGGGAAACCCATTCTCTTAAAGGTGATGCTGGGATGCTGGGAGTAAAAAATGTAGCATCTTTAGCTCATCAAATGGAGCATATTTTGGGATCTGTAAAACGGGGAGAAACTCAACTGAATTCGGATATTAGCGATCGACTTTTGCAAGGTTTAGACGCCATGCGGAAACTCGTTAACGAAGCCGTTACCGGCGAAGATTCCGGCGTTAATACTTTTTACATCCTCGCTAGCATGATGGGTGCTTCTAGTCAGCCACAGCCACAGGCTGCTGCCTCAATAGTAGATCCCTCATCTTCACAAGTACCAGAACAACCCTTGGTAGAAGCGCAATTTACTGAGCCTTCTACCAAAGAACTAGAAACAAATGTTGAAACTTCTGAAGTCCTTAACTTAGAGAAAAATTCCTCTTTTTTACCCCTACAATCCCAGCCAGAATTTCTACTGCAAGCTCAAAACTTGCCTGCACCTTCCGGGCCCGCCCCTGAGTCGGCTTCGCCGTCGGCAGTTAGTGCATCATCTACCTCATCTTACCGCATTGAAACCATTCGCGTTGCTACTCAAAATTTAGACGATTTAATGACTCAAGCAGGGGAACTTACTGTCACAAAAACTCGGTTAGGACACCGAGTTGCAGAGATAGAACAAATTACAACTTTGTGGGAAGAGTGGAGCCGAGAATATTTTGTAACGAGCTTGACTGTTGATCGGATGCAAATAGATGAAAACGGTATTAAAGCCAGCGGTAAATTTAGCCAATTGCAGGATTACTATCAACGTACAGAAGAACGTTTAGAACGTCTCGGAACTTTAGTCAACCGCTTGAGAAATCGAGTTTATGAAGATACTGCTAGACTCGAATTAATCACTGAGGCATTAGAATCAGGAATTCGCACTCTGAGACTTCTGCCTTTGTCTACTATTTTTAATTTATTTCCTCGAACTGTTCGAGATTTAGCAAAACGGGAAGGTAAAGAAGTTGCATTAGTGATTGAAGGAGGCGAAACTACAGCAGACAAACGCATTTTAGAAGAAATGAAAGACCCTTTAATGCACATGATTAGAAATGCGATCGACCACGGGATTGAAACTGTTGAGGAGCGGAAAAAACTAGGTAAACCTCCGGTGGCTACTCTCCGAATTAAAGGCTATAATATTGCTAGCAATATTATTATTGAAGTTTCTGATGATGGCCGGGGACTAAATCTAGAGAGCATTAAACAAACGGCTGTAAAACGTAATGTTTGTACGCTTGAACAACTGGCAGAAATGACCGATACTCAAGTACAATCTTTAATTTTTACTCCGGGTTTTTCGACCAAAAAATTTGTTACCGAAGTCTCGGGGCGCGGGGTGGGTTTAGATGTAGTTCGCACTAATGTTGAAGCGCTAAAAGGTAGTATTCAAGTAGAGTCTTTACCGGGACAAGGATGCACTTTGAGGCTGCAAATCAGCACGTCTTTAGCTACAGCAAATGTATTAATTGTCACAGTTGAAGACATTCCTTATGGTCTGCCAGTCGAGTTTGTAGACACGGCACAACTGGTGTCTCAGTCTGAGATATTTGCTATAGAAGGTAAGGAAACTATACTTTCAAAGGGTCAGCCTCTGTCAGTTGCTCATCTGACAGATTTGCTAGCATTAAACAATAGAAAAGGCTGGCAAAAAAATCGGTATCTGAGACAGGAAACCGGCAGCGAAATTTCGACAAAAAATCAAAACTACTTCCGAAATTCAAGTTCTTCAAAAATGCCTTGTATTGTTGTGAAAGTTGGGGAGGAAAGATTGGGATTATTTGTAGATGCTTTGATAGACGAACAGGATGTGGTTATGAAACCTCAAAGTCTATTGCTGAAACGGGTGCGAAATGTTTCGGGTGCCACAATTCTCGGTACTGGGGAAGTTTGTATGGTACTCAATCCCCACGATTTGATAAAATCTGTACGCCAGCAAGTTTCGTCCCGTGGGGTTTCTGGTGCGCGATCGCAACTTGAGACAGCCAGCAGAAAACAAGTTATACTATTAGCAGAAGACTCGATCGCCACGCGCACTCAAGAAAAACGCATCCTGGAAGGTGCGGGTTACGAAGTTGTGACTGCGGTAGACGGATTGGATGCTTTCCATAAATTAAAAACTCGCGATTTTGATGCTGTGATTTCTGACATACAAATGCCAAATTTAGACGGTTTGGCCCTGACTATTAAGATTCGGGAGCAAAAAGAATACAGTGAGTTGCCGATAATTTTAGTGACATCTTTGGCATCGGATGAAGATAAAAAAAGAGGTGCTGATGCGGGGGCAAATGCTTATATTCCTAAAGGTACTTTTAATCAAGATGTGTTGGTAGAGACACTAAAAAGGTTAGTTTAGTCATTAGTCATTACTCCTTGGTTACGAGGCATTTGTTATTTACTACCAATTAGCAAGGCCAAATATCCAGTGCCCAGTGCACCATTACCAGTGCATCGATGCCCAATGCCCAATACTTGGACTACGCGGTTACTGAGCGACTCGTGCTGAGCTTAGCCACTCGCCCTGCGCGGTTTGCCCGCTAAGCTTCGCCGAAGGAAAGTAAGTCGAAGGGCAGTACAAGTGCCCTATTCCCCATTCCCCATTCCCCATTTCCCGTTCCCCATTCCCCATTTCCCAGCAAACTGATGTTATCGCCCATTAAACTATTGTTAGTTGAAGATTCTCCAGTCGTTACGCTCGTCCTCAAACGAATTTTTGAGTCCTCGCCAGACATCCAAGTTGTAGGAACCGCTTGCAACGGATTAGAAGGACTAGAATTAATCCCCAAACTTCAGCCCCAAGTAATCTGTACAGATTTGAACATGGTACCAATGAACGGGTTAGAATTTACGGAAGAAGTAATGAAGAAATATCCGCTACCAATTTTAGTAATTAGTGCTTCAGTGCAAGCGAATGATACTCACAATGTATTTCAAGTGTTAAATGCTGGTGCATTGGATGTTTTTCCGAAACCGATTGGCGGGTTGGTATCTGATTACGCTCGCCTAGCAAATCAATTAATAGCTAAAGTTAAAATCCTGTCAGGAGTTAAAGTATTTACACGGCATCAAAAAAAGATGCCAACACAAGATAATAATCAAATTGTAAAAATCAACCAAGCACCTGTTCCTAATTACAAATTTTCCAACGAAAATGTTAAATTTCCAACTATTAAAGTATTGGCTATAGGGGCTTCGACAGGCGGGCCGCAAGCACTGTACGCGATTATTTCTAAACTCCCGGCTAGTTTTCCCGTGCCTATAATTTGTGTCCAGCACATCAGTGAAGGTTTTTTGCAAGGATTAGTTGATTGGCTGGGTAATGAATCGAAACTGCCTGTTAAGATAGCTTCTTTTGGGGAATTGCCACAAGCAGGGACTGTTTATTTTCCGCCAGAAAAACGTCATTTAGAATTGGACTCTCAAGGGAGATTTGTTTATTCAGAAGCTGCTCATGCTGCGGGACACTGCCCTTCTGTAACGGTGACATTTAAGTCGGTAGCTAATTTTTATAGTCGGGCAGCAGCGGGGGTTTTGCTGACAGGAATGGGTAGAGATGGTGCTGACGGAATGTTGGCTATCGCCAGAGAAGGGGGGTTGACAATCGCCCAAGACGAAGCTAGCTGCATTGTCTTCGGAATGCCCAAGGAGGCGATCGCCCTTGGTGCCGCCCAATATGTTTTACCTGTCAGTGCGATCGCTCCCCTACTCCTGGCTAAATTAAAAATTTAGGACTTACCTCGCAAATAGTGCAGAATGCCCCGCCCCTCGACTTGTTAAAGAAGTCGAGGATCACAGAGCGCGATCGCAACTTTTTAGTTCATTAATTACTCAAATTACTTGATTAATTACTCAAAACTGACTTTTTTTCCTAAGTCCGATTATTTGATTTTGATAAACTTACCAATTACCTCGCGCAACTTATCAGCATCAAACGGCTTAGTTAAATACTCTGTTGCTCCCGCCAAACGCCCCTGTACCTTATCAAATGCTCCATCTCGCGCTGTCAGCATTACGATCGGCAAATTCTGAAACTGAGGCAAGCTCCGCACCGTGCGGCAGAGTTCCAATCCGTCAATACCAGGCATCGAAACATCCAGCAACAAAACAGAAATTTGTTCGTGATAAATCGTTGACAAAGCATCCACTGCATTGTCGGTTACGAGAACTCGAAACTCTTTGCTTAAGGCCTGTTTAACAAGTCCTTGCATCACGACGCTATCATCAACTGCCAAAATAGTTGGTACTTGACTGCTACTTGCAGACATATTCTTCTCCCTGTTTATTTATAGTTCTTGAAAATACAAAACATACTTCGTTCAGTTATTTTTTGAGCGTTGCCTCTACCCAATAATTGTCAACTCCGTTGGAGCGTTAGTTGAAACTTTACCCCCGTTTTTTTACCTCAAACTCGAAAAAAGGGATTGGGAGAGTGGTTGATCGGCAATTACAACAGTTGCAAAATGTGCATCCGGGCCCAGAAACCCTAAAAGGTCGAGTTTGAACAACTATTGTTACAAAGTTTAACATCTTACCAATCTTTTGTAATTAATCTCCTAACTGTAGTTGAACTCCCGGCTAAGGCACAGCTCGGTAAAGGACACTGGTATTGTGGCACAAACCCCTGATTTAAATCTACCAGCAAGCCAGCTACCCACGATTAGACAAGTCTGTTAAAATACAATTAAACTGATAAAAAAATTCTAGGTAAGCAATCGTCATATATTTTGGAAACCTGCTTCCTCCCAACAGAGGCTCTTAGATTTAGAGAGCCGGAGGTATTCAAAAGCATAGTCAACTGGAAGTATAATTTATATAGTCTTAGATTTGGCGTGATCTAACTCCCATAACTCAAAAGTTTCCAGATCAGTCAAGAGGTTAGTCTGAATTCGGCGCAAGCAACCTGCGCTGAACTTGCGCCCAGAGTCTCCCAGCACAGAATTCATAGCTTGTTTTTCAAGGGAAGTATTGAGAAGGGCGGTTGCCAGCAACTAGACGGGCAGTTACACATGATGAAATCACCCTTGCCTCTTGGTAAAAAAGTGTTCAAGCTCCATAACATTGACTTGTATCAGCTTCTCGGCTCTGCTCCAGACGCTTGCTTGGACAATTTGGTAGGTTTGGCAGCTCAAATCAGCCGAACTCCTATTGCTTTCTTGAGCTTGATTGACGGTAATCGCCACTGGTTGAAGTCGCAATTAGGTATCGATCGAACTTTGGCTCACCGTTACCTGAATTTTTGCGCTCGCGCCCTGGACCCAACTCCCGAAGAGTTCGCCCAGAGTTCAAACTCAAACTCGGAATTTGACCGGGCAATTTCCCTACAACAACCGCCAGTTGCTCCCGAATTTGCGATCGAACTCCCTATAAATTCCTTTAAAGAACTGCCTGCCGCCATTGTTCGAGACGCTTCCACAGATATGAGATTTGGCGAGCATCCGCTGATCGTTTTCTACCCCTTCGTGAAATTTTACGCGGGCATCCCAGTCATGACCTCAGAGGGGCAGATGCTGGGAGTGCTATCCGTCATGGACTCGGTGTCGCGAGACTTGACAAAAGAAACGATAGAAGGTCTGCAAGCTTTGAGTCGGCAAGTTGCGAGTTTGGTGGAGCTGCGCTGGCAATTAGTCAAAGCCCAGAAACATTTGCCAGAGGTAGAAGATATCACTTCCGACAGCCAGAAAATCTCGGAGTTAGTTCCTGGATCGAACCGATCGAGCTTGTCTGCGGTACATACGCCACAGAGCAGCATGACAACAATATACGGAACAAAAAAGCTCCCGACGCTGGGAGAAACAGGCAAATCTCAATATGTGTGGGAAGCTTCAGCGGGCATCGGGCGCGCGGACGATACCCAACAAATCCGAGAAATCGTTGCCGGCCCCCGCGACACATCCGATCGCCAACTAACGGCAACGTCCCTACAAGAGCGAGCTCGCTTGGGTTCCCTGCAAGCTAAAGTCGGTGCAGCCCTCGGACAAGGCGGGAAAATATCGGTCATCCTCAACCGCTGCACCGAGGCAATGGTAGAGTATCTCGACGCCACAGGGGTGAGCATCTGGACTTTTAACCTGCAGACAGAGCGGTTAGAATTGCAGGCCAATTCAGGACTTAGCAGCCAAGAGTGGGCAAAAGAAATAGAAGATTGGGTGCGAACAGAAGCGGGAAAACTCCAAACTGCTCCTGTGTGCCTACTGTCGAACCCGTCTCTGTGCACCATTGCCTATCCGCTGATTGTGGAGGAGCGACTGGTGGGAGTGATGACTCTGTGCAGTAGCGCTTTGGCAAGCGAGGGAGCGCTAGAAGTTCTGGGTTGCATGGCTAACGCCATCGCCGTGGCGATCGATCGCCACGCAGCCCGAGAAGAATTGTTGAGCCGCCGGGAAGGCTTGCTCTTCGGCCTCGCCAGCCAGATGCGGAATTCCCTCGACCTCGACAAAATTTTAGATACGGCTGTCAACGAAATTCGCAGCTTGTTGCAGGTTGACCAGTGCTACTTTTTGTGGTACTCCATCTCGCGAGACGGGCAGCCAAGCTTTGCCATCACCCACGAGGCGGCAAATCCCGAACTGAAAGAGCGGCTCACAGAATACCCGATCGAACAAGTAACCCTGCTGGCCGAGAAAATTTGCCACCGCCAAACGCTCCGGATCGGCGACGCTGCAACAGCACTGTGCATCGAACCGCCCACGCGAGCTTTTTTGAGCAGTATCGGGATTGTTTCTAACCTGCTGCTGCCAGTCAAGACTCGCTCCGGTCAAATGGGTGCTGTAGTTTGTAACCATTACAGCAGCCACCGTTCCTGGGCGACGAGCGAAGTGGAATTGCTGCAAGCGGTGGTGGATCAACTGGCGATAGCGATCGACCAAGCCGAACTCTACGCCCAAACGCGGGCGGCAGCCTTAGCAGCCCAAACTCAAGCCCGCCAACTAACGGAAACTTTGCAGCAGTTGCAGCAGAAAGAAGCTCAGCTCATCCAAAACGAAAAAATGTCCTCTCTTGGTCAAATGGTCGCCGGCGTCGCCCACGAAATTAACAATCCGGTTAATTTTATTTACGGCAACTTGACTTATTGCAAGCAGTACATGAAAAATCTGCTGGATTTGCTGCACTTGTATCAAAAGCATTACCCGGAGCCTTGCCCCGAAATTCTCGACAAAAACGAAGAAATCGATGTTGAGTTCCTAGTGCCGGATTTGCTGAAAATTCTGTCTTCAATAGAAATGGGAACTGAACGCATCCGCCAAATTGTCCTGTCTCTGCGGAACTTCGCGCGGCACGACGAAGCCGAGATGAAGCCGGTGGACATTCACGAAGGGATTGACAGCACGCTGCTGATTTTGCAGAGCCGCTTGAAGTCAAACGGGCTAGTGCCGGGAATTGAGGTAATTAAAGACTACGGCGACTTGCCGAAGGTAGAGTGTTATCCCGGACAGCTCAACCAAGTATTTATGAATATTTTGGCGAATGCGATCGACTCTTTGGAAAATCAGCCTCCACCTAAGACGATCAAAATCTCGACGGCGGTGGTGAACCCAGACTCGGAGGCTGATGAGTCAGGAAAGTCGAGGGGTCAAGTTGTGGTGATTCGGATTCAAGACAGCGGGCCCGGATTGGCCGAAAAAGCTAAATGCCACTTGTTTGACCCTTTCTTTACCACTAAACCTGTGGGCAAGGGTACGGGACTCGGCTTGTCTATCAGCTACCAGATTGTGGTGGAAAAACACGGAGGAAGCTTGAACTGTATCTCGAAACCTGGACAGGGAGCGGATTTCAGGATTGAAATCCCCGTGGCGCGCCCCCGTGCGATCAAAGCATAAACCTGCGGGCGATCGGTTCCAAAAACATTTTTTAAATTTTATTGTCAAAATGCTTGACAGATTCCCGTGTCTGGGTGTTACTATATTAAATGTTGAGACGTTGGGGCGTCGCCAAGTGGTAAGGCAGCTGGTTTTGGTCCAGCCATTCAGAGGTTCGAATCCTTTCGCCCCAGTTAAATTGTATCCAGTAAATCAATTGTTAAACTCACCGTTTAGAGTTAGCTCTTGGCAGACGAGAGAAAAACGACTTCATTACGACAAACTTAATTAGCACTTGCTCATATCATGTCTGATCGAGCGATTAAAAGGGCGGGTTTTTGAGATTGTCAATTATTGGCAGATATTTTTCGTGAACCCGCCCCTACCCTATTAAGGGTAATGGACCGGACATACAGCAATTTCCAGGTTTATGGAGTACGGTTGCAAGGGTTTGTCAACCAGTTTGGTAAGTGCTTGGGATTAAGGTGTACTTTATTTGCCTGGAATCTGCTGTAGTATCATAGGATATCAGAAACCGGGTTTATTTATGCGGGTTTTACCTAACCTAAAAGCATAGAGTTGTGGTCAAAAAATTGTTTTTTTTTGGCCGTCAGTACCCTTTTTTCGCAGAAACAGTTGTTTGTGCATAATCTCACTTCTGACCGCGCCGGAATTGTAAAATCGAGTCAACATTCAACACTCATATCAAATCCGATTGCATTGGAATGATTAAGCCGCTGTTGACGCAAAGAAAACAGAGGAAGAGAACAGAGAGATGAATAATTCCGATGCAACCGGATTTGATATCAACCATCCTTCAGTTTTTCGACTAACAGTCAACAGTCAACAGTCAACAGTCAACAGTCAACAGTCAATCTGCCCTACTCCATATCACTGCAAAGTGCTGGGGCCACGAGCGTTTAGCCGATCGAAAACGTATCGAGAAATTGCCGGAAATGTTGTTTCGTCCTTGGCATAAGCCGGATCGTCTGCGAAAACAACTAAAATATAAATCGCGCGATCGTCTAAAGTTCTGACAAAGGCCGCTTCGCTGCGGGATTTGGAAGTATAGCCTACTTTGGAACCAAAATAAATATTAGTTGGTAAAGATTCGCCAAGAAATCCTTTTATTGAATTGCTAGGGTCATTTTTCCATGCCTTGGGGTCTAAGTCTCTAGTCAGCAAGTAAGCCATTTTGCGACTGGCGACGCTGGAAACGGCTTGCCTAGTATAGATTTCATATATTAATCTGGCCGCTTGGTCGGTAGTTACTTGATTGCGAATCGGCTGAGAAGCATCGCCCCGCAATTGCAAGTCGCGACCGATTGGCCCTTCTTGTCTTAAATAGTATATGGGATAATTTTTGGTGCTTATACGAAGATCATTGTAGCCTGCGGACTGGAAAAATGTGTTAATTTGAGTGCGCTTTTTCAGCCATGTTTGCAACTCTTCTCCTGAGAGCCTGCCGCCGGATTTTGTATCTGTGATTTTGTCTAAAAGTCTGCTGGCAGCATCGTTGTTGGAGATGCGAATCATTTGCTCTAGGTCGTTTTTAAATGCAGATTCTCTTTGCGTAATAATGCCTTTTTCTATGGCTGAGTAAAACGCTGCCATCCAAAATAACTTGGCAACGCTAGCGGGAAATCGAAGAGTTTGATTTTGATATCCGGCAAAGGTGTGACTTTTGGAATTGCTGACATCAAATAAGGTAATTGATAGCCGTTCTGCGGGCATTCCTTTGGTGGTTGCAATCTTCACCGCTTCATCAACAATCCCTTGCAATTCTTGAGAGTAAACTGGATTGGGAGGTGTTTTGATGTTGTAGCTAAAGGTAGGCTCGCTTTGACGATCGGCTAAATTGTCCGATGGTTCAATTGTCGGAGGCGAGAGTGTTTCTTGAGGCGAGACGGCCTGTTTAGCCAAGATGACTGGCGGTTCTGGGGGACGGCGAATTCTGAACGGTATTGTGACAATCCAACCGATCGCGATCGCCCCGGCAATTAAGCACAGGATGTTACGGTACTTTAAGCGAGAAAATTTCGTCCTGACTCGACGACGAGATTGAACAGGACGCTGGCTGCTTTGGCGTCGTGGCCCGATTGGGCCTAGGGGCTCGATGGGGCGTCGGGGGGAAATTGGGCGTGGGCGGCGTCGGCGTTCTACTTGCATTACAGTTTTGTGCTATCAAACTCGCACGATCAGTTTATAATAGGGCGGCATCTAAATGACAAGTGTATCCATCTAGTCCGCTGTTGCCAATTTTATCTGTCTACTAGGCTGATTGAGAATTCTAGTAATTGTAAAATTTTCAGGATAGCACTGAGTTGAAGCAAAATCCTTGGAAAAACATGAAAAATTTTTGGAGTCTGGCTGTTTTGGGATTTGCGATCGTCGGCGTGAATAATTCTTTGATCCCTGATGTTTGGGCATTTCAGTCTCAATCTGCTACGAGATATGTTGTCGATCGACAAACAGCAGGACAGGGGGCGGATCTAGCGTTTTCCTTGACGGGAGAAAGCGAAAATCTGGAAATAACAAACAAGCAAAGTGTTTCCAGTTTTCCGAGTATGTTGTGGGACTTCAAAAATTTAGGGGAAATTTCCTATTCCGAATTGCTGAAGGTGCTGGCGAGAGGATCGGACTCCAATAATACCGAGAGAGAAACCGTTGCACAGCCTCAAGACATAGCACGTTTTGAAAAGGTTGTACAGTATGCAAAACAACAAAATTTGCACGATCGCTCGATCGGAGAAATCGTCCAGGCGATCGCCGATAATTTCCAAGGATCGCCCTACGCCGCTGGTTTGCTGGACAAATCTGGCGAAGAAAAGTTGCTCATAACTTTGAATAAATTTGATTGCGTTTTATTTGTAGAAACCGTTTTGGCGATCGCCAGGGGCGTAGCAGTACAAGATTACGACTATCAAAATTTTGTAAATCGCATAGAACAACAGCGGTATTTAAACGGTAAAATTAACGGTTATTGCAGCAGATTGCATTATTTTTCTGAATGGATTAATGACAATCAAAAACGGCAAACAGTGGAAAATATCACCGCTGAATTAGGTGGAGTTCCCATGAATAAAACACTAAATTTCATGAGTCAGCACCGCAGCAGTTACCCGCAAATGGTTAAAGACGAAGCGACTTATCAGTGCATAGTCAGGCAAGAAGCAGACTTAGCCAAAACTACTGTTAATTACATCCCGACAAATCAGATAAAACGTGTTTATTCTCAGTTAAAACCAGGGGATATTGTAGCGGTAGCCACGGATGTTAAAGGATTGGATGTCACCCACACGGGTTTAGTCTACCGCAATGCTGACGGCAATATGGGTTTAATTCACGCTTCGCCGGCTGGGGAGGTGACAGTTGCTTACGACTTGCAGAGATATATTAGCAGAGTCGAAAGTGCGATCGGCATTGTAGTCGCTAGGGCGACAACCCCTAATTAAATTAGTTTGTACTCCTATGGTGCATCCGCTTGCATTATTTTAGCTGAAAATTTAAAATTTCTGTGCTGACGCACCCTACAAACTCTGTTGTGGGGTGGGCTTCTAACCCGCCCGGAATATACAAATTAAATGCACAACAGTTTATTGAACAATTTCGCTGCGAGATACCTTACTCTTTCTAGCAGGATTTGGCGTTAATTCCGGCGGCGAAACTTGAACACTTCCCCAGTCATTCAAAAAGCTTTTCAACAAAACCTCTTGCTGAGTGCGAAATGTCTCGACATTTGCCCCTCCATTCATAATCACAAACCACACTGTTTCTTGTTTTTGAGTTGGCAGGGCTCCGCCCAAAGCGCTAACATTATCCAACGTGCCAGACTTGACCACTGCTAATTTAGGAAGCGCCCGTTCTGCCAGTATTCCTTGATCTTTCCCAACTACAGTTAAGACATCAGCAACTGTCATGCTGTAAGGTTCAAGATAGCGTTCTAAAGCTATAAATAACGCGCAAGCAGCCCGGGGAGAAATCAGATTTTCTTCGCTCAATCCCGAACCGTTGACGAGTTGAATTTCTGCGGGGGGAACTCCGGTTGCTGCTGCTGCTTTTTGGGCGACTGTTTTGGCGCCGCCGACAGTATCAGCTAGCATATCTGCCATGAGATTGTTGCTATACTGATTCATTTTTTTGATCAATTCAGCAAGGGGCAAAGAATAATGTTTGACTAAAGGCTGCACGTCATTGGGAGATGCTGGCAAAACTTGTACAGTACCCTCAATTGCTATTTGGGGTTTTGGCGTATTTGGAGGCAGGGTTTGATACTGGGCGGCGGCTTCGCTGGGCCAGATTTGACTGTTCAATCCTTGTTTGAGCAATTCTCCCGATTTGAGGGGATCAAGTTCAAAGTTCATGTAAAACTTATCGACAATTATCAAATTGCCACTGACTTGCTTGATGCCTTTTTGATTTAAGGCGTTACCAAGGGCGATCGCCTCTTCCCAAACAAACAACGGATCGGCGTTTCCCTGTACAATTAAATCGCCTTTTAATACGCCGTTTTCAATTTTTCCAGTTGTACCAATTAAGGTTATAAATTGATGTTCCGGGCCGAATTCTTGCAGTGCTACCAGAGATGTGGCTACTTTGGTAATAGAAGCGGCTGACAGAGGAACTGTACCTTGATGATTTGCTAGCAAAGTATTGCCCGATTGCATCCATATCCCTTGATCTTCTTTGGCATAACCTTGTGCTGTTAAGCCGTTGAGATATTGCTGGATTTTGGTATTTGTGGCGGTTTCGGGATTGCTAACAGAGACTATTAAGGGCTGAGGCTGACTTGGTTTAACTGGGGGCGGGGAAGATTCAGCTACAGGAGAGGGAGATGCAAGTTGAGGTGATTCAGTAGCTGCACATCCGGCAATAATTGTGAGAAGGGCGATCGAACTCGCAGCAGTTAAGTAGGGGTTTTTCAGCATTACCTTAATTTTTTTCATCAAATGTACGATCGTCTGTTCGGCACGCCCGATGGAAAGTTTAACATTAACACGCGCGTTTTGGAGCATCCGGATCTGCGTTACCAGAATCCCGAACCGCTAACATTAGCTATCTTCTTCTCCATCTTTCTTCGTGCTCTACCCTACGGGAACGGCTTCGCCGAACACGTCTTCGTGGTTCGTTAAATAGATATTGTTTAGATACTGCGGGATTTTATACCAATAGCCCGGACTTTTTTAGTTCGCAGTCTGAAACCTTCGATTTTTCGTTAGTAGCTCACATCTTGCATCATTCTCGCTTAACAAGCATCTTGCCTGTTCCACAACAAGTGCATTTTCTTGTGGGGTGGGCAGGAGAGCCCGCCCATAAAAAGCTTATTGAAAATGGTGCAAGATGTCAGTTGGTAGTTCGATTGCCGAATCGCCTTGAAATCCTTATTCTACGGTTGGCACTCAACAACTGTCCGAAGTATTTTTATACCAGTTCCCAAAAACAATGCAACTCTAGGCAACCTCCAAACCCTTATCTTATAAGGCATTCCCAAATCTAAAATCTAAAATCTAAAATCTAAAATCTAAAATAGTCTGATCTTCAGCGCCTGGGGCCTTCACCCCAGGCCGATCGCTCTCACAAATTTTCGATAAACTGGTTTATCCAGCCATACTCCCTATACTCAGTGGCACCATTTCGCCGTGCATCGTCAGGCCTAATAACATCGGCCCGCCCGGTCGAATCAACTCTCCTGTAAGCGCGCAGCGTTCCTCCTGCTGTGCTGTGGCATTAATGCTAGCTCGAATATCCGATCGAGAAAACATCTGCCGATACTCTCCAGACTTCTGCTGCACGTAATTCCAGAGCAAATCTCGAATCAAAGCTTGATAGCCTTGATTGCCCGCGAGTTCTTTAAGTCTCTCCTTGAGCTCTCTTTCGAGTCGAATGCTGGTGACTTCCATTTCGGTGGTTGAGGTTCTAGGTAGGGTATGCATAATTTTTTCTCCGTGACGGGTGGACATATGTGTAATATCAGTGTAGTATGTTTACAGCTAGATTGAAAGCCTCTTAACCACCTTCTGCCGACTTTGAAATTTCTCCCCACCTACTCCACCTATCAACTGAAGTGCGATCGCCCTACGGGTCGCTCCGAGTCGTTACGGCACGTCTTTAGCACGGGTTTGGCGACTGTCGCAGCGACCTCGTGGGCGGGCTTGGGCCTAATTAAACCCGGTTATAGTGGATTAGAACAAATTGCAGAAATTAATTACAACGAGGTAGACCGAGACGGTCTGCAAGTGGCACAGCCACATCGAGATACGCGAAGCGGGAGGTACAGCTAAACGACTGTACCAAGACAGGATGAAAATTTGCATGAAAGCAGTTTTTCTAGCCCCCGCTTCTAAGTAAGAGAAGCGGGGGCATTTGATTGGATATTTGAGAAATTCGATCCGCTTGGGGAACTGGGAAAAAACCAGATGTAGCCAATGTAGGCGTTGCACCGAAAATCCCAAATCTAAAATCTAAAATCTAAAATCTAAAATCCAAATGAGGAGGAGCAAGCCGTGACCGTAGTAACTGATGTATTGAGGCAATCTGTGGTGGTGTTTTCTCAAAATTACCTACCAATGAGCCGTGTCAACATCAAACGGGCGATCGTACTGTTGGTAACAGGCAAGGCTGAACCTCTGGATTTTAGCATCGGCAACGGCTGGCTGGTGCGATCGCCCAGCACCAGCATCCACGTACCCGAACAAATCCGCTTGACTTTTGGTAACAGGGAACGCCTTTGGAAAGTGCCCCCGGTCAATCGCCGGGAAGTTCTGCGCCGCGACGCTCATTCTTGCCAATACTGCGGTAGCAACCGACATTTGACGCTGGATCACGTCATGCCTCGATCAAAGGGCGGCCCGCATACTTGGGACAACGTGGTGACTGCTTGCGAACGGTGCAATTCTCGTAAGGGCGATCGAACTCCCATAGAAGCTGGAATGTCTCTGCGAACTAAGCCGAAGGCTCCTATACACCCCACTGTTGCTTTTGCAGAACTGTTTTGGCACGAATACCAAATAGGGGAATAGGGAATGGGAAGAATTTTAGATTTTAGATTTTAGATTTTAGATTTTAAATTGATGCGTAATGCTCATCTAAAATCTGCCCTAAATCGCAATTCCAAATTCCCGATCGCCAATTTTCAATTACCAATTTTTAACTTTCAATTCCAAATTTAGGGCTGTCAATATGCTGAAGTTGACTTACACTGAAACGGGCTTTAACCTAGAGCGTTTGGCTCAATCTCCCGAACAGTTAGTGGCGCTGCGAGTTGTGCTGGCTATGCGAGTTGGTCAAAGCATCAGCGTCGAACCGAGCACTGCGGCATTTTTGCTGCCCGCGAATTTGCCGGCGCTGTCTCTGTTGGAATCTGAGGCGCGCCGAAACGACAATGATGCGATCGCCCTTTGTGTTGCTGATGCTGACTTTGTAGAAGTGACTCTGCGCGGTACGTGGATTTCTGATGCGTCTGAGGGGGCTGACGGCGTGTTTGCGACTGTGTTGGGCGATCGGGCGGAGCTCTTGCTGCTCAAACTCTGGCTGGAAACTCAGGCTGCTGCAGAGGTTGTCGGGGAAGTCGGCGATTAATATCCGATGTGGAAGAAAGAGGGAACAAGGAAGAGGGAACAAGCAAGAAGGAAATATTTTCTTCCTATCGCACTCCCCCACTTTCTCCCTCTCTCCCGCCAGAAGCGCACTCAATTCCATTCTCCTTGCAGCCCAAAAGCAGCCCAATAATAAGGAGATTGCCATTCTGAAAGCTGTAGCACTTCGATTTGCGCCGATCGCAGTGCCGCAGCAGGCGCCAACTTATCTTGGAGCATTTTTTTGTAAAATCGTGTCATCAACTCAGAAGTTACTTGATCCTCAACACTCCACAGAGAAACCACCACACGCGGCGCCCCCGCATACATAAACCCTCTCGTCAAACCCACCAACCCTTCTCCTTTAACGTCTTTTCCCAAACCCGTCTGACACGCGCTCAGCACCACCAATTCAGCCGGTAAATTGAGATTGAAAATATCATTCAGTCGCAGGTAGCCATTTTGTAACGTACCTTTTTCATCAACTAAAGATAGCACCAATCCCGATAATTCTGGATGTTTGCTATTAGCAAATCCGTGCGTAGCGAAATGAACAATGCGATATTGAGATAAATCGGGATTGGTTGCCGTAGTACGATTAGCCGTAAAGTCAAACGCTTGTTTTTCCAAATCATCGGGTACCAAAGCCAGGATTTGCTCAGCTTCAGTTCGCGAGAAAGGTAGGCGAGTCCAATAAATGTTAGCCTCTGATGCAGATCTCTGTAATTGTTGCGCTTCCACTGGCAGATTTTCAACAGTTTGATTCTTCGTTACAGAGGATGTACTCGTGCCTTTGAGCCGTTCATCGTCCGTGCTAAAAACTGGATCTGCAAACAAGGCGATCGCCTTTGGAGCCGGTTGACGAGTCGCCATATCCCGCCGCAGAATAGCCAGAGTTGAAGCAGAAGGCAGATTAATAATTTCATGCTTAACTATTAGCGGCGCTTCAGATTTTTCCAGAGTAAGGGCGCCAAAAGGAATGTATTGCAAGGCTCCATCCGCAACAATTAGCAAGCGCTTGTTGCCCAACTCAGAAGCAACCGGAGCGAGGATCGTTTGGCTCAGAAGTGCAGCAGATTCGGCAACCATTTGAGGAGAGGTTCTCGTGGTGGCTTTGGTTAAAGTATCGCGAAAATTCTTAGCCGTGGCTTCAATCTCGGTGCGAGAAGGGAGTTCGTAACTGGTGAAAGAAGTTTTCGTCACCGCCCACAAATAACTGCGCTCCTCACCCAGAGAATATTCTAAAAGTAGCGTATTGTCATCGAGTACCTGTTGTTGAATTTGTGGCAAGTTGAGAGGTTCGGGATATTTTAGAGCAGCGTAACGAGGACTGCTGGCGCGAATTTGAGCTTCTATTTGAGCGAGTTGCTTGAGAACTGTGTCGATTTTTTGTTGAATTTCATTCACAGCTTCTTGGGTAGATTGAGCGATGACAATTTGGTATTTGCGAGTCTGAAACTCACTAAGTTGTTGTTGCAAATTTTGTTCTTGTGCTAGCAGTTGCGAGTCAACACCTTGGCGAATATTTGCGCTGGCTTCGCTAAGGAGTTCAAGCAGACTGCGGGCACGGGCACGTTCGCTAGCATGAAAAGCTTGTGCGTCATAACCTTTATCTGGATTTTTCAGGTGCAGTTGCATCAACAAATCGATGTAAAACTGGTAATAATCTTGGTTGCGGGCAAAGTAAGACTGGCGCAGTTCTTGGCTACCGATTTGAGTGCGGAGGCTTTCAATAATATTAATTGCGGTTTCGATTTCGGTTTGGGCAACTGTGAGGTTATTTTGTTTGCGGTTTAAGATGGCAAGATTGTAGATGATGTGCGCTTCTTCTGTTTTGTAACCGAGTTGTTGGGATAGAGATAAGGCTTGGTTATAGTTTTCAAGGGCGGTAGAATGCTGACCTAAAGCAGTTTGTATTTTCCCCATTTGGTTGAGGACTGTGGTTTCTTTTACTTTGTCGTTTAGGTGTCGGGAGATTTTTAGGGCTTGGTTGTAGGCATTCAGGGCAGTTGACCATTCTTTTGAAGCGATGTAGGTGCTACCAATGCCAGTTAAGGCAGTAGCTTCTGCTGCTAAATTAACTGCGGGTCGAGAGATGACCAGGGCTTTGTTGTAGGAGTTTAGGGCATTTTTCCAGTTTCCTGTAGCAGCGTGAATATCACCAATGTTGTTGAGGGTGTTGGCGACTGCCGTTTGGTCATTTAATTGATAAAATAAGGGCAATGCTTGGTTATAGTAATCGAGGGCTGTTTTTGGGTCGGCTAAATCGGTGTAGAGTTGACCAAAACTGTTGAGGATAGCGGCTTCTTCGGCTTTTGCACCGGCTTGTTTTGATAAGGGTAATGCTTGATTGTAGGAGTCTAGGGCAGATTGAAATTGTCCGAAATTGGCGTAAATTTTACCCATTGAAAGGAGAGTGCGTGTGGCTTGGGCGTAGTTTCTCTCTGCACGAGAGAGTGCGATGGATTCTTCTAACTTTTGAAGGGCTAGTTTTCTTGAGTCGACTGTGCTTTGGCTAGAAAGTTGATTTCCATTGAAAAATGCGACTTCAGCGGCTGAAACTTTGATTCCTGTGGAGATATCCCATACACGGGCGGTTCTATCCCGACTGGCAGTGACAATTTGTAGACCGTCGGGACTAAATTCTGCACTTTCGACACTATCCTCATGTCCCCGGAATATCGCTAAAAGATCACCTTTGTTATCCCACAGACGGGCGGTTTTATCCTCACTGGCGGTGAGAATTTGGCTTCCATTTGGACTAAATACGGCGGTGTTGACAGAACTCTCATGATCTCGGAATATGGCTAACAGATTGCCTTTGATATCCCATAGCCGGGACAGTCTATCCCCACTGGTGATTAAAATTTGCCGACCATCCGGGCTAAATACGACGCTGCTGCTAGAACTAGAGCCTTTCTCTACATCCTTCTGCCCCCGAAACTCTGCTAGGAGATTGCCTTGGGTATCCCACAGACGGGCATACCCGTGGGAATCATTGCCGAGGGTAAGGATTTGCCGGCCATCGGGGGTAAAGATGGCATTATCAACCCACTCATGCCCCCGAAACTCTGCTAAAAGATTGCCTTGAGTATCCCACAGACGGGCGGTTTTATCCGAACTGCTGGTAAGGATTTGAGTTCCATCTGGACTAAAGACTAGGGTGTTAACTTGATACTCATGCCCCCGAAACTCAGTCAGGAGATTTCCTTTGTTATCCCACAGACGGGCGGTACTATCTATACTAGCAGTGAGAATTTGATTCCCATCTGGGCTAAATACTGCCCTTGTAACAGAACCCTTGTGTCCTTGGAATTTTGCCAGGATATTACCTTTGATATCCCACAAGTAGGCAGTTTCATCACCCACTGCAAGGATATGTCGGCTATCGGGGCTAAATACTGGTCTGGAGAGCCTTTCTTTAGAAACTTGAAACTCGGTTAGAAGATTGCCGTTGGTATCCCACAGGTGAACCACTTTCTCTGTCGTGGTAAGAATATGGCGACTATCCGGGCTAAATACCGCACGCTGGACTTCCTGGTTCTCCTGTAACTCTGCCAGTTGAGCGTTATTTTGGGACAAGCTTTCCTGAAAGGTTTGTAGGGCAGCCATTTGTTCTGCTTGGGCAGCAATTGCCACTGAGACATCCCACAACCGCGCAGTACCATCATTACCAGCAGTGAGAACTTGACTTCCATCGGGGCTAAAGACTGCACTGTGAATGGCACCTTCATGTCCCCGAAACTCTGCTAAGAGATTACCTTTGGTATCCCACAACCGGGCGATTCCAGGGCCGAAAGTCTCACTGCTGGTGGTCAGAATTTGCCGGCTATCCGGGCTAAAAATTACACGTCCAAGATGTCTTTCATCTACCCGAAACTCTGCTAAGAGATTACCTTTGAGATCCCACAGACGAGCAGTATCATCTAAACTCTCAGTCAGAATTTGACTTCCATCAGGACTAAATACAGCACTTTCGAGTCTTTCCTTATGCCCCCGGAACTCGGTAAGGAGATTACCTTTAAGATCCCACAGACGGGCAGTTTCATCATTACTTGCTGTCAAAAATTGACGACCATCGGGGCTAAAAACGATACTTTTGACAGCCTTCTCATGTCCGAGTGGGAATTCGGCTAAGAGATTACCTTTGGTATCCCACAATCGGGCAATTTTATCCTCACTGGCGGTGAGAATTTGGCTACTATCGGGACTAAATGTTGCACTGTTAACGATCCACTGCCATTCTTCTATGTCCTCAACTTTCCTGGGCACCCGCAACTCAGTCAGGAGATTACCTTGGCTATCCCACAAGCTAACCGGATAGCACTGACAATCGCTGGGGAGGATTTTGCTACCATCTGGGCTAAATTCTGCATTGATGTGACTGCCTCCTTGCAATACAGAGAGAAGATTGCCTTTGTTATCCCACAAACGGATGTTTTCACCATTGGTGGTGAGGATTTTACTCCCATCGGGGCTAAATCTTGCTCGATAGACGCCTTCTTCATGTCCTTTAAACTCTGCCAGGAGATTGCCTTTAAGATCCCATAATCGTGCTGTTTCATCTCGACTCGCGGTGAGAAGTTGCTGGCCATCGGGACTAAAGACAGCACTGCTAACCAAACTTTCATGTCCCCGAAATATTGCCAGTTGAGCATTATTCTCGGACACATTTTCTAGAAGGGTTTCCCTAGCAACTATTTGCTCAGATTCAGCAGCAATTGAGGCTGACATATCCCACAAACGAGGCACTTGATCCCAACCAAAGGTGAGGATTTGCCGGCCATCTGGACTAAATACGGCACTCACTGCACTCTCATGTCCCCGCAACTTTGCCAGGAGATTGCCTTTGGTATCCCAAATTTGAGCAGTTCCATCTCGACTACTGGTCAGAATTTGTCGGCCATCAGGACTAAATCCTTGTACACCCCAGCTATAAACTTCATGTCCCTGGAATTCTGCTAAAAGATTGCCTTGAAGATCCCAAAGGCGGGCTGTATCACGACTAGCAGTGAGAATTTGCCGGCCATCTGGACTAAATTCTGCACTGTAAACTAGCTCTTTATGCCCCTGAAACTCTTTGAGGAGATTGCCTTGAACATCCCACAGACGGGCAGTTTTATCTGAACTTGCTGTTAGGATTTGGTTGCCATCGGGACTAAATTCTGCACGAATGACAATATCTTTATGTCCCTGAAACTCTTTGAGCAGATTGCCTTTGATATCCCATAAGCAAACGGTTCCATGCGTATCGACAGTGAGGATTTTGCTACCATCCGGGCTAAATACAGCTTTTGAGTAAATTGATCCACCACTTCTCCTCTCCGGACGACCCTGGAACTGTGCGAGGAGATTGCCATTGGTATCCCATAGATGGAATGTATCCCCAAAACCGACTTGCTTATAAAAGCGACTAATGGTGAGAATTTGCCGGCTATCTGGACTAAATACAGCATTTATGACTTTATCGCCATTGTCAACGCCTCGGAACTCTTTGAGGAGATTGCCCTTGAGATGCCACAGGCGGACTGCTTCATAATCCGTAATTGTCAGAATTTTGCTGCCATCGGGGCTAAAGATAGCACGTCTGACTTCTTTGTCATGACCTCGAAATACCGTTAAAAGATTGCCATGAAGATCCCATAGACGGGCAGTTTCATCCTCACTCGCCGTCAAAATTTTACTGCCATCGGGGCTAAAGACAGCACTGGTGAGATCCGCCTCATGTCCTAAAAACACGGCGAGTTGTCCAGCAAATGCTTGTACTGGTTGTTTTATTCCTGATGGGTTAAGGTTTTCTGTTGTTGATGACTGAGACACTCTGGTAGTTCTGGGTTGGCCACTGATGGGGATGCTGTAGGTAGTAGCGAATACAACTCCCATCACCAGAGGGAGACAGCGATGCACTTTTCGGTATTTATCTGGCAGCATAATTGTTTTTTGGGAGAGTTAAGAATTGGGAGAGGGGGTCAACTAAACCTTTCTCTAGCGAATCCGTAAAAGCCAAAAGCTCTAGTTTCTTTTTGGATAGGCAAATCTGCTTAGCGTTGGCTCATTTTTTACAGAGGTCATCAAAATTAAGATGGGCTGGGGGTTAGTTGTCAGAAAAAATTATTTATGTTAAGGACAAACTCTATCATTTTTCATAATCTTTGTCTGTCATTGGCTGCGTCAAGGGTGAGGCAAAGACGTTAAGAGATGTAACTTGAATCGGCTGCGGGAGCGTTGGCTCGTCGATGTTATTATCTTTTGACTGGCTGACTGTGGTTTGTAAAGCGAGCTGATTTTTCTCAAGGGACAGCTACCTGCGTCTAATACCAACTCCGGTAGCGTGGGAATTAATATTACCCCCAGTCAGGACACCGCGAGTGCCTAAGTTATCATAGGTTGCAGCATTCTCAATTAGCCTTTTATGAACAGGCAAGATGCCTGTTCCACAATAAAATTTATATTTTGTGGAACAGGCATCTTGCCTGTTGCTGACAATGATGCCAGATATCAGTAAGTCCCTTTAGGGCGTATAAATTATGTTGAAGTAAATTCCCTTATCTTGCAGATTGTCGCCTTTATCGCTAATTCTCACCAAAGGAAAAGCGTAATCTACTCGCAGGTTCACCCGCTGTATCGGTTCCCAGATTACCCCCAAACCTAAACCTGCTAAAAATGTCTGATTGGTTAATGTATTAGGATTGTTCGCAACGTTCCACACCGTACCCGCATCCAAAAAGGGAGCTAATTGAAGTTTGGGATTTCCCGAAGCATCCCGCTGCAAAGTAATCCGATCTTCGATGGAAACTCTGAAGCCGTTATCGCCAGAACGGACATTTTGGCGGTAGCCGCGCAAAGATTGTCCGCCGCCAATTACAAATTGCTGTGAAGGCAACAAACTATTAGCTGACAACTGCAAGTCAGCCTGCAAAATTAATAAATGTTTGTCATTCAATCGCTGTACTCGCTGCACTTGACCCAGCCAACTAAAAAATTGTCCGTCGGGATCGGAACCTTCGTTTTGAGTAGCATCAAACAAGCTAGTGCCGATCGTAAATTGCGATCGCACGGCCCAAGCACCCTGCGGGTCGCGCCGAATGTAGTCCTGTCCCAGCTTAATTGCACTCGTAGTGGTGACACCATTGGAGTCCGGGCCGATGCCAAAAGGAGTCGGTTCGCCGGCGACAAAAGTTCTGCCTGTCTGATAAGTAAAACCGGCAGATAAGGCAAATTCTTCGATCGGCGTTCTCCGCAGTGGCTGGCGGTAACTAACTTCAAATAAATGCGATTTTCCCGAAATATCAAAAGTATCAAAAGGTGCTTGCACAATACTGTTGCGGTTCGGGGCTGCCCTCAATTGCAAAGTGCCGTTCATCGCATTTAGCGGCACGCGATAGCTAAAATCAAACACGTCTGAATCGCCGAGCGATCGATAATAAGCCCCTGCCAGTTCGTCGCCATTTCCTGTTATATTGCGGTGTCGCAAACTAACTCCCAATCTTTCCGAACCGACACTGGGAGGCGAGTAATTGTCAATGCTGAAACTAGGTTGAAATGGATTAGCTTCCGAGATTCGGACTATCAGAATGCTCTCGCCTTCATTATCCCCCGCCCGCAGACTGGCTTCTACATTGTCAAATAAAGGATCGACTCGCAGCAGCCGGAGTTGGTCTTCTAATGAAGCTGTGCTTAAAGGCATTCCCGCACCGAGACGAATCCGGCTGCGGATGTAACTCGGATTCAATCTTTTAGTTCCTTCTACCTCAATTCGGGCTAGCTTGCCTTCAATCACTTGAATTTGGACTACCCCTGCGGTGATAGTTTGGGGCGGCAAGACTGCTCTCGAAGTGATGTAGCCACGATTGAGGTAAATTTCGGTAATTTTGTCGGCGATTTGTTTGAGCTGTTCTAGGGTGGTAGAACGGCCTTCTAAGGGGTTGACTAAGGCATTAATTTCATCTTGGCTTAAAATTGTGCTGCCAACTACTTGAATTTTCTGCACCTCAATTGGTGTATTCGGCAGGGTTGGGGGAACTGGCGACGGGGACGGCGGCGCTACTGTGGGTGGTACTTGGGGAGGTTCTGGGGAAGGCTGCGGGGCGGGTTGCAAAAATCGATCGCGATTTGGATCGGGCTCCGTCGGCGGCGGTGGCAGGTTTGGAGGCAGCGAGGGTTGGTTCTGGGCTAAAAGATGATTGCAATCTAGCGGGTTCTGACATTGGGGATCGCTGTCAACCAGATTTGTTTGTTCGGGCAAGATGCCCCCACCACAAGCAGTTCCATCGATTGTGGAACAGGCTTCTTGGCTGTTCTCGGCGGGGTTCGATTGTGTTTCTGGTTCAGGGTTGGTCTCGATCGCATCGGGAAGCTGATTTAAGTTTGTTGCTGTTTCATCCTGCTTGATTTCGAGTTTTTGCAGTGCTAATACTTGATTGCCCGTATCTGCTGAGTTGTCAGCGGCGACAGGCAACAGAGAAATATCGTTTGTTTGGGATATAGCTTTATTGGCATAAAAGCAAGCCATCGGCAGTGCAGTTAGAAGTGAAATCCCCAACCGAAATAGTGCAATATTTGCATTCGGGCGCATAATTAATAATTTCTCTAAAATAAGTTTGTCGGCTGCTTCACTATGCCAGTTTATCATTTAGTATTAGGCGAAATTTGACCATCAAAATTTCCACCGTCCGCCTTTCAAGATGCCAGAAGTCCGAACTGCTGATCAGTACACAAATTTTAATTTATTTAGGACGCTCGACCAAACAACCCGCAACAGGCAAAAATCATCTGTGGCGCTGCCAAATACCATTTTAGATTTTAGATTTTAGATTTGAGAATTGGCAATGACTTATGGCTATCAGGGTTTGGGGCACGGGCCTACCGTTACATTCTTTGCGTGAAACTGGTATTGAATTATTTTCTTGTGATCGGTGTTATTTCACTGGCGACTAAGGGTTCTTGGGCTATTTTGCCGAGTTCGACTGAGTTCAAAACTGCTGACCACTTGATCGCTAAACTGGAATCGCTGGGAGACTGGAGACGCAATTTAGCTAGAGTTGCCAGGTACTCGTACCAGAGATTTTGTTGGGCGAAGATGCTGAGCTTGGTGAGATCGGACGATCGATCCAACTCTGTTTTCACGCTTGGAGCGACAGCAGTGCGGTTGATCCACCCGGAAACGAGAACATCATCTTGTGTATTTTTGGGGTTGCATTTGATAGTAAAGTACCATTGATAGTTTTTGCCAACTTCCAGGGCTGGCGAGTTGTCGTCGGAGCCAAGGCTGACGCTAACGACACCTGCACGGCTAGTTACCATGCGAAAACTTTTTTTGTATAGTGTTTTGTCCCTTTGGTCTGCTAACTCAAACTGAACTGTTTTGTCGAGGGCTACGGGAAGGTAGTAGAAAAATGTTGGCTTTGCTGATATGGTTTGCCCCATAGTTGATTGGGGAATCAAGGCAGTTAAGGCAGTTGTGGCCGTGGGGCATTCTAAGCCGCGGGTTCCTCCCCCTTCCCGCCTTCCGGGTACTCCGTCCTCCGGCGGTTGAAAGCTATTCCACGCCGCTCCCAATTGCTGGCTGTTCGGTCTGCTTCCGCTGGGTTCAGGGGGTTGAACTGTTTGCCAGTTGAGGGGTAACTGCGGTGGTGAGGGGCGCTGGACAATGTTTGCGGGGCTTTTGAGAGCCTCTGCTGGTATTAAAAAACTACCGGCGGCAACTGCCTCTAAAGACAGAATTAAGGAAAGAGCACCGATATTTAGAGCAGACTTCAAAGCCATGACGAACCTGCCTTCTGATGAACCTAGGAACTTTATCGCACGGTTTTATTCTATCCAAGGTTTTGACGGATATCGTAATCTGTTGTACTTAATTTATATCTTCAGGCAGATACGATTATTTGGGTCGATCTGCTCAACATAGAATTCTCTGTCGCGTTTGTCAGTGGTAGCTTAGTAGTTATACTTACTTCCATTCACTGCTGCAGGTTGGGTTGAGCTTGTTAAACCCAACTTTGACAAAGACTAATATTCGGGGTCTTTTAACTCTAGCAAGAGGCTACAACGCCTCTTTTCGTAAAAACACCTGGTTGATGCGTCAGTCCTGGATATCAGGAAACTCGGCAATTTTGCTGGTGAACCTCAAGCGCTCGGCTACAAGTTACAAATCAGTTTTTCTGTACAATACCGGCAAGAAATTTAGCATGAATCTCGATTCACCTGTTCTCTCGGACAAACAGCCTTCGGGGCTGCGGATGGTCAGACCCATCGGAGTCTTGGCACTGCACGGCATTGCTTTTTTAGGAAATAGGTTGTTCGCTGTCGATCGCGCCGAAGGGCTGCTATTGGAGATCGATCGAGAAAGTGACAACACTACTGTTTTGAATCCATTTCAAACGGCTAAGTTTACCGGCGCAACGGGGCTGGCTATTTCGGAAGATACTCTCTGGTTTGCGCGGGATGAGGATATTTGTTGCTGTCGGGGCGCAATTCGGGACGGGGCGATCGCTGAACTCAAACCGGAACATTTTGTTTCACTTTCTTATCCTGCTGACGGGATTGCTGTTTGGAAATCTACGCTTTATGTGACTTGCCAGAGATTAAACTCGATTCTGGTTTTTGACCTGAAAACTGGTCGGGAAATTACTCGGTTTTACGCTCCCGGTATTGGGGTAGAAAATATTACAGTCCGGGATGAGGAAATTTGGGTTTGCGACAAAACTGAGCAAACTGTTTACTGTTTGGAACGGGGAACTGGGGAGATTAAATTTAGCGTTTTGACTCCCTTTGAGTCGCCTTCTGGTTTGGCTTTTCACAAGGATTCCGAAACGGGGGAGGAGGTTCTGTACGTGGCTTATGCCGGGGATGAACTTTACATCCGAGATGACCCGAATTCGGAAGATCCTTTTCAGTTGACGAAGCGCGATCGCACTTTTATTCAGCCCTTGTCTTTTCACTACAATGAAGCTGAGCGCTACGCTTTGTCAAACGGTTTTTTGATGGAAATGTCTTATGTGGAGGAACTGTCTCCCCTCGATGAGGTAGAAATCGAAAATTTGGAGTGGCGGATTGCTTTGCCTTCGCAAACTCACCGACAAAAGGTCAGGAAAATTACGCCGATTGGAATGCCTTTTACTGAGGAAATTCAGGAAGGAGAACGGGTGGCGGTGTTTAAGTTCGATCGGCTGCACCCTGGGGAACGCCGAATTTTTGGCTGGAAGGCTTTGTTAGAAGTTCGATCGATTAAGTATCAGTTGTCGCCTCGGGATGTCGAAAAGAGTCCGAAGCTGTCGCCGGAGTTTGCAGCTAAGTATTTGGTTGATAATGACAATTTGGCGATGGATACGGAGATTGTGCGATCGGCTGCTGTGGCTGCCATTGGCTCAGAAACTAATATTCTCAGGCAGTTACTGAGCATTCGCAATTTTGTTTACGACCAACTTTCTTACGGGATTAGGCCTCACATTGACACTCCCGATATTGTATTACGCCGGGGCATCGGTTCTTGTGGCGAGTACGTGGGCTTGTTGTTGGCTTTGGCAAGGTTGAACCGGATTGCTTGCCGCACGATCGGGCGCTACAAGTGTCCGGCTTTTGCTGACAGAAAAGGTGTGTCGCTAGAGCCAGATTTCAATCACGTTTGGCTGGAATTTTACATTCCGGGTTTTGGCTGGGTGCCAATGGAATCTAATCCTGATGATATTCAAGACAGAGGCCCTTATCCGTTGCGATTTTTTATGGGTTTGGCTTGGTATCACGTAGAAATTGGCAAGGGAATTCGGTTTCAAAGTCTCACTAGCGGCGGTCTTCCTTTAAATAAGGAGGAGGTTTCCGTGGGAAGTCTGGCAATTAATCATGTGAGGTTTACAATTTTGTCAGAGTTGCCAGCAGTTTGAAGGGAGTGTTAACAGTTAACAGTTAGCCTTGAATATTCAACTGTTAATTGTTAACATTTTTCATCTAAAATCGAAAGTAGAAAATGTAAAATCAGAGGAAGAGGGGTTGTGGAATTTTCGATTGCTAATATTCTCGTTTTAGTTGCCTTTGTACTGCTGCTAACTGTGACTGGCGGTGTCGCTTATTTGACTTCTGTTGAGTGGCGCGATCGCAGGCGGTTAGATAAGGCGAAACGGAAAAAAAAGTAGCTTTTTGCTGTTGACAAAGTGCATATTTTATGATAAAAAACAAGGCGACCTGGTTGGCTCGCCTTGTTTTGTGATTTGAGGTATTTTCACCGCAGATGATATCAAGTTTAGTAACATAAACGTTGCAGGTTCGTAGTGAGGACTTGAGTTTTCATACAAAACTATGATTCATATCGTTTCCGGTTGGATCGGAAGGATTTAACCACAGAGAACGCAGAGAACACAGAGGGAGACAAGAAAGATGAATAATTCCGATGAAGCGTGGATTTGAGATCGCGGGCGGGACGCCCGCGCCACAATAAAAACACTAAAATAAACACAGATGAAAAAGGGAATTTTGGAGTTGATATCTTAAGTCCACTGTCTGAAAAATGTATTTTCTTGCCAAGCGGCGGCGGTGCGTTTTTCAAGTGCTGCCATTTCTGTTGTGTTCAGGGGTTTGAATGCTTGGGCGACTTTAAAGTTTTCTTCTAATTGCTTTACTGAGTCGGCGGCGATGATGCAGCAGTGCACGCCGGGAAGTGAAAGCGTGTAGCCCATTGCTTGGTGCATTCCCTCTAAAACACCGTTTTGAAATAATTTGCCGTAAGCGGGTATTTTCATGGCTATGACGCCGATGTTTTTGGCTTTGGCTACTGGTAAAGCGCTGGTAACAAAGGAGCGCGGATGATGTTTTTCGGCGGCGTTGAGGGAGATTAATGTTGTGTCGAAAGGATAGCGCTCCAGGCCTGCCACAATGATAGCAGGTTCGTGGTGTCCGGTGATGCCGGAAAAACGAATAATTTTTTGCTGTTTGGCTTCTTCGATCGCCTTTATTGCTCCTTTGGCACTGAAAATTTGGTCTAATTCGGCTTGGAATGAGACGTGGTGGAGTTGCCACAAGTCTAGTTGATCGGTTTTTAATCTTTTGAGCGATCGCTCTAAGTCTCTCCACGCGCCATCTCTGTCTCTGGCGGAGGTTTTTGTGGCTAGGAATAGGCGCGATCGATATTTGGGCAAAACTTTGCCTAAGTTTTCTTCGCTGGGCCCGTACTCGGCCGCCGTGTCAAAATAGCGAATGCCTAGTTCGATCGCACGTTCAATTTGTACCGCCGCTTCTGCTTCTCTTCCCGGCTGCGACAGCGGTGTTTGTCCGCCTCCCCCCAAACCGAAAATCGGCACTTTCACGCCGGTGTTGCCTAACAGTCGTTCTGGCATTTTTACTGTGGCGGCCGCCTGGTTATTGGGTGCGGCTGCGATTTCCCGATCCTGCTGTTCGATCGCCTTAGCACCTGCAATGCCACCTGCAACAGCTATACTGCTCAATATAAAATTGCGACGAGTCTTTTTGCTGGTCATGGTTGGCATCTCCTCAGAATATGTAAGTATAAATTAACTGGCTTTATGTTGGCACAATAAATATATTTTTACTGCAAATCTGATTATTTTCCCCCTCTCCGAGGGAGGACACGGTCGGGGGAAATTTATCAAGATGCCGATCGATTATTGGTCAATTATCCATGCGCGAATCAGTTCGTTTATCTGTTCTGGTACTTCGTCGTGGGGACAGTGACCAGCTTTGATAAAGTGTTCTGTCAACTGCGGATAGTGTTTGCGAAATTTGGCGCTTCTTTCTGCGGAATTCATCCACGGATCGCCTTCTCCCCACAGCATTAGCAACCGACAGTTTAATTGACTTAGCAATACGTCGATTTTTTCGCCTTGGGGTGTTCGGAATACGGAGGCGAATACTTTGGGGGCACCGGGATCGCAGGAGGGAAGGTATATTTCTTCTACTAATTGGTCTGTGACGGCGCTTTGGTCGAGATATACTTTTTCTAGGGTTTTCCGAATTGTCGATCGCTGGCGCACGTACTGGAACAGCAGAAAACTTGCCCAATCTTGCTGAAATAAGGTTTTAGCTACTGCAGATATAGCTTTTTGCAAGGGCGGGGCTTCAGGTGCGGGCTGCGGTTCGCTGAAGGGGCCGGCGCTGTTGATTAATATGAGTCCGGCTGCTGATTCGGGGCGCTGGGCAGCTACACACAAGGCGGCGTAGCCTCCGAGGGAGTTGCCAGCTAGTACGGCGGGCCGGCCGATGATGTTGGTGATAAAGTCGTGGAGTTGGTCGCGCCAGAGGTCGCCGCTGTACTGCAATTCGGGTTTTGCCGATCGCCCGAATCCGATCAGGTCGATCGCCCAGACTTCAAAATCTTTGCTCAGGCCGCTGATATTTTTGCGCCAGTGGTCTGTGGATGCTCCAAAACCGTGAATTAACAGTAGGGGAGGGCGTTCTGGATGCCGATCGCTGGATCGAACGTAGTACACTGAATGCCCCCGCCACTGCCAGTAAGTGCCGGCTATGGGGGCTGCGGTGATGGCTGGGGTTGTTTGCATAATGTAAAGAAATAATTATTTACTTTAACTATTGTATCGCGATATTCAGATTTATATAGTTTGACCAACGCCTCGGAGTTTCGCCAGCAAAGGATTGGTCAATTTGGGCGAGTGCGGGAGATCGCGATCTCCCGCACTCAGGATTAATAAGTTTTGTAACAAATATTGATTTTGGGAGGGGCGCAGCAATGGGAGATATTTTGCCCGATCGCATTTGGGATAATAAATCGGGTTTTGGCTGCAACATACCTAGGTATGATGATTTGGCTGTTTGGCGGTCTGAGCAAGTTCTGGGCGATGGCGCTTGCCTAGGGGTGCGAGGGTCGAACCTGATTGGGGACGGTCAAGGGATCGACTTTTTTATAGTTATTTGCGAGCTTTTCCAGGTGGGGATCGTTTGTTCAAGATGTGTTGACGGCTTCGGGGATGCAGCTAGCCGTTGGGTTGCTAGTTGGCCAAAGCCGAGCTCAAAAATTTCGCTGCTGGGAGAACCTATAAGTAAAATTACTGATGGTTCTCTGCAGAAGTTTCTCAGAATCGCTGAATATTTTGTGACGTGGTTTGCTGTTCTTAATTGCTTGGATACTCTAAGATAGAAGTAGAGCTGCGCCGCTCAATTAATTAGCATTTTGAATACTAGGGAGCCAACTATGCAGGGTGTGAACTTTATCCACCTGAAAGTTAGGGAGTTTTCTGAGTGATTGCTATTTCACCTCGTCCCGTCGGACGCAATTGGATTACGATTAGCTTCGCTTCTACCCTATACCTTTGTCCTATTTTGGATCTGCTCCTAGCAGAGCTTCCGGATCACTGGCAAGCGGAATTGCGGTTGGGGCTTCAAGAAGCTTTGGTAAATGCTGCTAAGCATGGAAACAAGTTAGACCCCGGTAAAACTGTTGGAGTCCGTTTTTCGATCGTCCAAAACCAATATTGGTGGGTGATATCGGATGAAGGTTCTGGCTTTAAGGCCCCTTGCAGTTGTAACCTTTATACCGATGATTGCGACAGTCTCCTAGCAGAGGACGTTGCAGATAACTCTGGACTACCCCATGTGGAACAGGAATGCGGTAGGGGGTTGTTTATTCTTTACCAAATATTCGATCGGGTAGAGTGGAATTCTCAAGGTACAGAGTTACGGCTGTGCAAAGAACTTCCCAGTCGCTACCGGCTGCCTCGCTTGCGCTAGAACTGCTATTTGGCAGCAGTTTTTACCTCAGCTAGACCTGGAAATTTTTTCGTTCCCGGACTGAAGTTGGCAGTGAGAATTTGAACGCTCTGGCTATTGATAGCTGATCATAATGCAAAATGTTAGTTTTGAGTTAAAAAAGTATAAATCTTTTGAACTCACAATCGCGCTGCTCGATCGGGCGGCGCGATTGTCTAAGTTTTGAGCGACTAATCAAGTCAAAACTCCCAAATCAAAACCGCGAAGCGTTAGGAACAACGAAGCAATCTAATTATTTGCCGTGGGTGGGACAGGGAGGAGCAGATATCGATCGATCCAGCCATCCTGCTGCTTGGTTTAAGCGCGGGAGAGCTTCTTCAGGCTGTTTTTTGAGCAAAAACACCAAAGCGGCCGCAGCTTGCTCGCAGGCCCGCGCGGAACGGTTGGCTTTGAGGCGGTGCCAATCTTTTTCGTGGATGGCGAGGCGCCCGGCTAGAGCTTGGGCTAGTTCTACCGTGCTCAGCTCGTTGAGGTTGACAGTTTGGGTTGTTTGTGTAGTTTCAAGCATAGGTGGTAAGGAAGAAGGAAGAAGGAAGAAGGAAGAAGGAAAATGCGAGAAAATCAAGGGTTTCAGCAATTAAAAACGTTTTAAATGCCGATAAAGTTGCTATACTTATGTCTATTTGGCTAGAGTTCGTTAATTTAGAAAATATACTGCATATAATAACAATTTAATTGGAAATCGGTTTTTTTTATTATTGTCAGGTTTGCAGATCGAAATGCCTCAACAGCCGTCAGAGTTAAATCCGGAAGAGCAAGAAAGCGAGTTTGTTCAAGCGATCGCAGCAGTTGAGCGATCGCTCGCGGCAGTCAAAGAACGGTACACTCAAATTCAGGTTGATCGACAGCGCCAAGTCGAACTCGGCCATCGGCGCGAAGAAATCCGCCAGTCGGGGCGCCGAAATCCTTTGCCACCACTCAAAAAAGAATTGCGGGAAATTGAGCAAGAATTGGAAACTATCGAGTTGAATTTAGAAAGCAGCCTGTTTTCTTGGGGAAGCATAAAACAACCTTTTTGGCAAGCAGTTCGCTTTGGGGGACTCGGTATTTTGATCGGTTGGATTTTGAAATCCTATGCAGGTTGAACAATGTTGGGATTTTTGATTTTTTTATTTACCGCAGAGGGCGCAGAGGGCGCAGAGGAAGAGAAAAGAGAGAAATATGGTGCAAAATATTAAATAAACAGGAGTGGATATTATGACAAATCAACGAATAGCAGCAATTTTGCGTTCAGGTGAACCCGACGAAACTGTAACTGTTCAAGGCTGGGTTCGTACTAAGCGCGAATTGAAAGAGTTTGCCTTTGTCGAAGTCAACGATGGTTCGGCGATGGCCAACTTGCAAGTAGTCATAAATTCCGATTTGCCAGATTTTGAAAATGTACTGAAACAACTGAATACAGGTGCATCTCTAGAAGTGTCGGGAGTGCTGGTAGCATCTCCGGCAAAAGGACAGCGAATTGAGTTGAAAGCCTCACAAGTACAAGTTTACGGTGATGCAGACCCGCAAACTTATCCGTTGCAAAAAAAACGCCATTCCTTTGAATTTTTGCGGACAATCGCGCATTTGCGGCCGCGCACAAACACCCACGGTGCTGTCTTTCGAGTCCGCAATGCTTGTTCGGCGGCGGTACACCAATTTTTTCAAGAACGCGGTTTTTTGTGGGTTCATACTCCGATTATTGCTGCTAGCGACTGCGAAGGTGCGGGGGAAATGTTCGCCGTTACCAACTTTGATTTAAAGAATGTGCCGCGCACTGATTCGCAAGAGGTTGATTATGCTAAAGACTTTTTTGGAAAGCGCGCTTATTTAACAGTTAGCGGGCAGTTGGAAGCGGAAGTTATGGCGATGGCTTTCGGAAATGTTTACACTTTTGGCCCGACTTTCCGAGCGGAAAATTCTAATACTTCGCGGCATTTGGCTGAGTTTTGGATGATTGAACCGGAGATGGCTTTCTGTGATTTGCAGGGAGATATGGATTTGGCGGAGGCGTTTTTAAAGTATATTTTTAAATACGTTTTGGAGCGCTGCCCGGAAGATATGGAGTTTTTCAATGAGCGCATTGACAAAACGGTTTTGGCTACTGCTGAAAATATCATTAATAATCAGTTCGAGCGGATTACTTATACGGAGGCGATCGCACTTTTGGAAAAAGCAGACAAAAAGTTTGATTTCCCGGTAAGTTGGGGTTTAGATTTGCAGTCAGAACACGAGCGTTATTTGGCTGAGGACTTGTTTAAAAAGCCGACAATTGTCAGCGATTATCCCGTGGGGATTAAAGCATTTTATATGCGTTTAAATGATGACGAGAAAACGGTGCGAGCAATGGATGTTTTGGCTCCTAATATTGGGGAAATTATCGGCGGTTCGCAGCGGGAAGAAAGGCTGGATGTGTTGGAGCGGCGCATGGAAGCCCAGGGTATGAATAAGGAGGAATTGTGGTGGTATTTGGATTTGCGCCGCTACGGTACTGTGCCTCACGCTGGGTTTGGTTTGGGATTTGAGCGGTTAGTGCAGTTTATGACGGGAATGGGGAATATTCGGGATGTGATTCCGTTTCCAAGAGCGCCTTTGAGCATTGATTTTTAGTAGTAGGGACACGGCATTGCCGTGTCCTTACCTTGGGCGGAGGACAAGGCATTGCCGTCTCCTGAAAACAGAGGAATGCAAGCCTTTGTTACCGATTAAGTCGCTGGGGGAATTGTGATATCAACAGATTCCACTTTGACCGAAGTTCCCAAACTCGATAACGGCGGTTGAATAGCGGCAGTATTTCCCACTACTAATGTTACCAAATTTTCCGGTTTCAAGTAAGTCTTGGCTACGCGCTGCACGTCGGCAATTGTTGCTGTTTCGATGCTGCGGCGGTAGCGAAAAATGAAATCTTCGGGATAACCGTAGTATTCGTAGCGAATTAATCGCGACAAAGTTTGACTGGGATTTTCAAATTTGAAGATGAAAGAATTCAGGGTGGAATCTTTAGCATAAGCTAATTCTTCCGGGGTAATTGGTTCGGTGCGGATACGATCGATCTCGGCGCGAATTGCCTGGATAAATGGTACTGTGGCATCCGATCGCGTTTGGCCTCCTGCGACAAACACCCCCGGATAGTCATATCTCGGACTCCAAGCCGCGTATACTGAATAAGCTAAGCCTTGGCGCGATCGCACGTTATTAAACAAACGGCCACCGAAACCGTTCAAAACCCCATTCATCACATCCAAAGCACCGTAATCTGGACTGCTGAGCATTCCGCCCAAATGTCCCATTTGCACGTAACTTTGACTTAATTGCGGCTGATTTACCAAAAATACGCCGCCCCCATTTGCTGGCGCTACGGTTGGTAGTGCAGGCACTTCTGCACTTTGACTCGGTTGCCAGTTGCCGAATTTTTGCTCGACGAGCGATCGCATTTTAGCTGTATCAAAATCGCCAGAAATACCCAAAATCATATTTTTGGGATGGAAATATTTCTGGTAGAAACTCACCAAATCGTCGCGGGAAATATTGGCGAGGGTTTTGTATTCTACCGTGCGCGCGTAAGGACTGCGATCGCCATAAATTAATTTTTGAAACTCGCGGCCGGTAATACCGTCAGGATCGTCATTGCGGCGGGCGATCGCACCTTGAGTTTGGTTCTTCGCTAAATCCAACTTTTCCTTAGCAAATATTGGCTCCCGAATCACTTCTGCAAATAAGTCAAATACGGGTTCCAAATCTTCAGCTAAAGCACTAAAATTAGCGCTGCCCGAACTAACATCAATCCCTGTTTCTACCGAAGCTGCTCGCTGTTCTAGCAACTGATTTAATTCATCAGCCGTATGCCGACTCGTGCCGCCAGTTCGCATCACTTCTCCCGTCAAACCTCCCAATCCAATTTTATCGGCAGGTTCAAAACGCTCGCCCGTGCGAAATAGCGCCGTTCCCCCGACTAACGGGAGTTCCCGGTCTTCCATCAGATACACCCGGATGCCATTTTTCAGCTCGAAGCGAGTATATTTAGGCAGTTTAATTTCTGGCACCGCCGGGAATGTTAATTCGTCGTAGTGTTTCGGTGCAGCCGCGAAGGAAGGTAACAAATTAAACGTGCCCAGTGAAACAGTAAAAAAGCAAAGCGACAGCAGAAATAACTTTACTTTTTTCAGTCTCAATTTAGTCCTTTTCATTCTTTCTCCAATGTTTCCTAATTTGACAATTCGAGGCAGAGCCTCGCCGATATGCGTTCCCAGGCAGAGCCTGGAAACGAGTATTTCTTCCCTCTTCCTTCTTCCCTCTTCCCTCTTCCTTCTTCCCTCTTCCGACTTCCATCGGACTGACATCCGTTACATCCGTTACAGAATCCGTTGCCGAACCTTCTTCTTACAGCGGCAAAAGCTTTCCAATCGTGCGATTTTCCGGGCGGAAAGTTACCTGAGCGACACGCTGAATGTCAGCGGGAGTAACAGCGGCGATCGCATCCAATTCCTTGAACAAATTTCGCCACGAACCGGTTTTCACTTGATAGTCCACCAGCGCAAATGCCATGCCCATATTAGAATTGAGCGATCGCAACAAATCGGCTCTCGCCTGAGTTTTCACTCGCTCCAATTCCAAAGCAGAAACCGGCTCAGTTTTCAGGCGATCGATTTCCTTGCTCAAAGCTGCAGCTACTTCATCAACCGTGCGGCCCGGAGCAGTTTGAGCGTAAAATAACATCAAATTCGGATACTTTTCCCCCGGATAACCGCTGAAACCTTGAGCAGCCAGCGCCAATTGCTGCTCTTCTACCAAAGATTTGTAAAGCCGAGAAGTGCGGCCATCGCTGAGCAAAGAACCCATCATTTCATAAATGGCATTGTCGGGATGATTCATCGCCGGTTTGTGATACCCTTCCAAATACCAAGGTTGAGTTTTTAATTTCAGCGTGACTTCCTTCGTTTGCGTTTGGGGAGGTTCGACAATCTGCAATTCTGGAGGCGCTGGTGAAGCCTTGTAACGGCCGAAATAAATTTGAGCTAGTCGCTTCACCTCCGAAGCTTTCACGTCTCCTACCACCGCAACAGTCAGCTTGCTGGGGACGTAGTGAGTCTCGAAAAACTTCTGCACGTCACTGCGGGTGAGGTTTTTAATGTCTTCACTGTAGCCAATTACCGGGCGACGGTAGGGATGTACAGAGAAAGCTTTATTGGCAAAAGCTTCAACCATTTGTCCGATCGGAGAATTCTCGGTTCGCAGCCTGCGCTCTTCTAAAATTACCTGTTTTTCCTTGTAAAATTCCCGAAATACTGGTTCTAGAAATCGCTCAGATTCCAGCGACATCCACATTTCTAACTTGTTAGCTGGAAGGCTGTAAAAATACATTGTGGCGTCGGTGGAAGTAGCGGCATTTAGTCCGACTCCGCCTGCTTGTTCCACTATTTTGCCGAGTTCATTGCGCTTAACAAATTGCGAAGCTTCGGCTTCAACTTTGTCAAATTCTGCTTTTAATTGGGCGACTTCTTCAGTTTTGCCGCTGGCCTTGGCTGCTTGCATTTGCTCGAAGAGTTGGTCTTGTTTTTCTAGCAGCGGCTTTTCGGCTTGGTAGTCGGTAGTGCCGATTTTTGGCGTGCCTTTGAAGGCTAAATGTTCCAGATAGTGAGCGACGCCTGTTTGGCCGTCGGGTTCGTTTGCGCCGCCGACATCGGCGTGAATCAGAAACGATGCTACGGGCGCTCTGGGCCTTTCGAGTACGATAAATTTCATGCCGTTGTCGAGCTTAAATTCGCTGACTTGGCTGATTACTCGATCGAGCGACGGTTGAACAGAGACTGCTTGGGAGCCGCTAGCGGGGTTGGGGCGGGCGAGGGCGATTTCGGGAGAAAGTCCCCACCACAGCAGTACAGCGGCCAGCAGGGAGGCAATGAATCGAGTTTTGCTCACGGGCGATTCCCTACGGGATAGCTTCGCTTCACGGGGTTTTTGGAACTGCGGGGTCATTCGATTGTAGATTTTAGATTTTAGATTTTGGATTGTCAAACAAAAAAATGTTTGTGCTCGGTGGCCAGGCATTCTTTTCTAAGGATAAAGATTTTTGGAGGCATAAGCGATCTGTTGCGCCGCAGATGTTAGGCTGATACAGCAAATCTCAAAAAGGGTCTGGAGCCCGGCGAGGAGTTTTAAGTTTGGGATAAAAGCCGCGCACAACTTAAAACTTAACATTATTTAGCCATTTAGTCCCGAACCCGTAGTTCCAAGTTGCCAATTACCGATTGCAAAGCCATGCGAATTTTTAATCAGTCTCCTCCTTCTGAAACAGAAACTAAGAAGCGAATTTTACAAGCAGCTCAGCGGTTGTTTGCCCGCAGCGGATACGACGGCACGACAACTCGTGATTTAGCAGCGGCGGCGGGGGTAGCCGAGGGTACGCTATTTCGGCATTTTGATAATAAAAAAGCTATTTTGATTGAGGTGGCGACGGAAGGATGGGTGGAGTTGCTGACGGATTTGCTGACTGAATTGAGTGAGATGGGCAGTTACAAAGCAGTGGCTCAGGTGATGCGGCGGCGGATGCTGAATATCCGCGAGAATAGCGACATGATGCGGGTGTGTTTTTTGGAGGCGCAATTTCACCCGGATTTGCGCGACAGAATTCAGTTGGAAGTCATCGGAAAAATGAGCGATGTGGCTGAGGCTTTTTTTGAAACGGCGATGGAAAAAGGAGTTTATCGAAAGATGAATCCGAAGATTGTCGCTCAGGTATTTTTGGGAATGTTTGCAGTCGCGGGTTTCAGTCAAAATACGATTATGGAGCCGAATGCTTCTCCGCAAGAAATGCAGGAAATGGCTGAAGGACTCGCAGATATTTTTCTGAATGGGGTTTTGCTAAAAGATGAATAATTAGTTATGGGTTATTTATTGGTTGTTACTTATTGGTCATTATAATCAATAACCAATAACCAATAAGTAGTCACTACTCCCCACTTACTCTATAAACTCGTACATCTTTTGCACCCACTTCTCGCGATAATCCTGCCATTCATCCGTCACTACTTCCCAAGTTGTATTGCTTTCAAGTTCCAGCAAGAGACTTGATACTTCTTCTAGCGTCGAGGCTATATGACATTCTTCTACCCAACTTTCACGGATCATTTTCCAGAGACTTTGTACTGCTTCTCGCTGAAAATTTGATTCTAATTCAACTAGCAATTTGGCGAGGTGTTTTTCGTCACTTGCTGCTAACACCTCGCTCATCCAACAGTTGCGACGTTCTTTCCATTCTTCCGTCACGGCGTCCCCGTTTAGGTGGGCTTGAAACTCTAACAGTAATTGGTTTAGTTCTACCATATTAAATTTGGTCTTGTTTGCAGTTTGTGCTAGAATTGTACAAATTTTATTCATTTAGACTGTTGGTTTTTTATAATGAGCTATGTGGCGGAGATTTTTTGGAAAACTGCGATGGAAAAACAAGTTTATCTAAAGATGAATCCGAAGATTGTCGCTCAGGTATTTTTGGGAATGTTTGCAGTCGCGCCCTTCAGTCAAAATACGATTATGAAGCCGAATGCTTCTCGGCCGCAAATGCAGGAAATGGCTGAAGGACTCGCAGATATTTTTCTGAATGGGGTTTGGCTGAAAGATAAAGAATTAGTGATTAGTCATTAGGAAAATTTAGAGCCTGGAAACGCATATTTGCAGGCTCTTAACCCTCGAAACTACTCGTTAAACTTGTGCATTTCCTGTACCCATTTCTCGCGATTCTGCTGCCATTCATCTGTCACCGCTTTCCAATTGGTATTGGTTTCAAGTTCCAGCAATAAACTTGATACTTCTTGAACAATCGATGCTGCCAGACATTCTTGTACCCAACGGTCCCGACGCTCTTGCCACTGAATATCTACCGATTCCCACTGCAAGTTAGATTCCAATTCAACTAGCAATTCTGCTAGATATGTCAGGTTAACTGATGCTGCCACATCGCTCACCCAACTTTCCCGCCGCTCTATCCATTCTTTTGTCACTCCTTCCCATTTGAGGTTGCTTTCAAACTCTAACAGTAACTGATTTAGTTCTACCATCTTAAATGTTGGTTTTTTTGTAGTTTGTGCTACAATTATACCAAAATTTTCACTCAACAGAGTGTTAAGTTTTTTTTTAGATTGCGGTCGCAGTGAAACTACAGAATAGATAACTGAAGAATGAGCGATGAATTTACTTTAGATATGCTAGACATTCCCAGCGGTTGGAGCCGGGGCGAAGGTGACTGGACTGGAGTGGCGGCGGCTCTTGCTAGAGGGGAAACTGTCGAAGTAATTCAAGAAGTTGGTTCTACTTTGTGGCACAACAGCCTGCCCGAAAAACATTCTTTGTATTGGGAGGGGGAAAATCTATCAACTATCAAAGCCCGAATTTGGATTAGTTTCACCCAGAGAAGATTTTCGCCGGAATCTGCTTTGCCAAAGGTTCAGTGGCATCCAAGAGTGTTGTGGGTAGGGATAGGTTGTGAACGCGGAACAGGGCGAGAATTAATCGAAACTGCGATTAAACAAGTATGCCGTGCTTATCATTTAGCCGAAAGTGCGATCGCAGGTATTGCTACAATAGACACTAAAGCAGGTGAAGTCGGCTTGCTGGAACTTTGTCAAGCGCGAAACTGGCCGTTAAAAACCTTTGCTGCTGACATTTTAAGTTCCGTAGAAGTCCCCAACCCTTCAAATATTGTAGTCAAAGAAGTCGGGACGCCCAGCGTAGCAGAAGCTGCGGCACTTTGTGCGATCGAACTGATATCTTGTACCATTCTCAACAACAGGCAAGATGCCTGTTCCACAAAGAGTGAATCTGCTTGTGGGGTGGGTATCCTACCCGCCCGTGAAAAGCTTTTAGTCCCTAAACAAATATTTCGCAGCAAAAATCCCCCCCTTTCACAAGGAGGGGTTAGGACGGGTTCTGCGGTAACAGTAGCGGTGGCAGTTTGCCCGATCGAGTATCTGGGATAATGTATTACTGAGACAAAGTATTGGCATTCACAAATCGACCAATCAACCCAGAAACGAATGACAACACAATTGAACCCAACAAAGCCGGCCAAAAACCGTTAACCGCAAAGCCGATATTGAACGCACCCGCTAACCAGGAAGCTAGGGAAAGCGAAATTGCATTCACAACAAACAAAAACAAACCTAAAGTAATAATGGTCAAAGGCAGCGTCAGCAATGTAAGAATCGGTCTGACAACCGCATTCACCAATCCGATAACAACAGCAGCCAGCATCGCTGCCGGAAAGCTAACTACCGCAATACCTGGTACAATGTTAGCGGTAATGATCAGCGAAACCGCTGCTACTATCCAAGTTAAGAAAAAACTTAGCATATCTTTTTTTCCATCTCCATCACTATTAATTAAGATTGTAACTGTTTAGTCGATCGACCAAAGTTCGGGATACACTACGAAATACCCACCTTCCGAGAATATCAGACTTATGAAACTCCGGCAACTAGCTGCATTGCTATTAGCGTTAACTATCTTCATCTTCCCGCGGCCAGCCCAGGCTCAATCTAAATATTACGCTCCGCCCTTGTCCTTTAGCAACGCCGAACTGACAAGACGCGATTTTTCTGGTCAAATGCTGCGGGCCGCTGAGTTTTCTAACGCTAATATGGACTTGACTAATTTTTCTAATGCCGATTTGCGGGGAGCAATTATGAGCGCTTCGGTGATGACTCAGGCGAATTTGCACGGCGCCAATTTGACTAATGCAATGATAGATCAAGTTAAATTTACTAATGCCGATTTAAGTGATGCCATTTTAGCGGAAACAATTTTGCTGCGTTCTACTTTTGACGGAGTTGATATCACCGGCGCTGACTTTACTGATGCAATTATGGACGGATCACAAGTTAAAGAATTGTGCACAAAGGCAACCGGGATTAATTCTCAAACTGGGATTTCTACTCGCGATTCTTTAGGATGCCGCTGATTTATTTTATTATCCCATAATTTAAATTTCTGGAATATTGATGAGGGGCCGGGCTAAAAGCCCACCCCCCCAAAATCAATACACAAAATAAATTTTTTTGTGGAACGGGCCGGAGAGCCCCTTCCTGAAAGATTAGCTTAAACCAAATTTACTAAGGCTTTGCTTTTTTCTGAGCAGCAGCATAATGCTCACTCATTAACTGATTAACTTCGGGATTGTAAATCCGCAGATAATTCCAGTAATTCTCAAACACCGATTTCACGTATCCTTTCGTTTCAGGAAACGGAATCTTTTCCGCAAAAGCATCCGGGTCACTAAAATTAAACCTCTTCAACCAATCTGATACTGCATTTGGTCCGGCATTATAACTCGCCACAGCTAACATCGAGTTATTCTTGTACTCGTCGTGAGTGTGATCCAAATACCACGTACCTAGTTTAACGTTGTCATCCACATTCTCCAATGAATACTTTTTGAGGCTGATTTGTCCAGCAACCCAAGCTGCTGTTTCCGGCATTACTTGCATTAAACCAGTGGCGCCAACTGATGATTTGATGGCGGGCATAAACCGCGATTCTTGCCGGATTAATGCTGTTACTAATACTGGATTTATTTTGCGTTCTTGCGACCATTTGACAATGGTTTCTAAGTAAGGAAAAGGATAAAGTGCTTGCCAATAAATAGGTTGCTGTCTGAGTTCGAGGTATTGGGTTCTATCATCTGGTTTATCGCGCTGCCTCAAACTCCCAACCATCCACAAGCCGTCTAAATTGTCTCCAACTGCAACTCGCATTAAACCGTCGGTAAACTGTTCGGCAATACTTGGTTCTACGCGGTCGATAAATTCTATTTGCCACAGCGTCCAAGCATCTCTATCTTGACCTAATTGATAGAGTTCTTTCAACGCAGGAGAACCCGCAGTTGGTTCGGGGCGCTGAGGGGGCCGCACTACATTGGGAGACAAATCTCGGACTGTGGTAAAGTCGCCGACGGGCCAGCCGAGAAGTACAGCCGATCGCCACGCAAAATATGATTCTGGATAGCGTAAAATAGTATAGTCAAATGCAGTCTTGGCGTCTTGTTTGCGGCCGAGTTGCTGTGCCCATTTCCCGACCCAAAATGCGGCTTCTGGAGCTTGTTCGCTGTCGGGATTGTGGGTGGTTAATTCTCTCGCCCACTGCCAAGCTGATTTTAAATCTCCGCCTTTGGCAAACTGTTGGGCGATCGTCCACCGCAATTCCCCTGCTTTATCAGAATTATTGTATTTTGTCAAGAGCAACTTCCGGGTATCTGAGGCGGATTGACCACTGCGTGCTTTGTCGAGAAGTTGCGATTTATCTAACAAAGCTTCGGGGGCATAATTGGGAAATTTGCTAATAACTCGATCGAGCAAAACGATCGCTTCTTTCGGTTCGCTCAGCCGCGATAGCCGAATTAAACCCAAACCAGTATCTTCGGCATCGGGAAACTCGCGCACTAATTCTTGATAGGCAATTCTGGATTCCGGGATTTTTCCGTCGAGCCACAAACCGCGAGCTTTGCGGTAAAGATTTTTGGCGTTGCGGGGGGCTTTCCCGTAAGCAATAGCTCCTTTGCCATAATCTTGTTTTTCCCAATAGCCAAAGGCAATTTCTTCCCAATCTTCCGGTTTCAAACCGGCGCTGTTTCGCTGCACCAGTTGTTCCAAAATTGTCCCGTAATCTTTGACATAATGACCGTGTTTTGCTACGAGCAGCATCAACTTCGGCTGATTGGGATTTTCTTTTAACTTGCGGAGGGCAATTTCTACGCTGCGGGGATGACCCGGAAATTCAGTAATTGCCTGTTGCCAATATTCCGGTTTTGACTTGCCTAAAACATATAAAGCTTCCGCTGCTACCGGGTCGCTCGGATAGTTTTTGAGCAGTTCCTCCCAAGCTTTTTGAGTTTTGCCCTTGTCGCCGGTCAATTGGTAAGCTTGCGCTCTTTTTAAGGCAATGTGAGCAGCTAAAACCGGATATTCTTGCTCTAATTTGTCCAATAATTTTAATGCTTTGGCCGCATTTCCTTGCTGGATTAAATCGCTGGCAAGCAGATAGCGGGCGCGGCTTTGAGGGGAGATTTCCTGCTGCGGGTTCGTACTTGCAGACTGACTGGTTGCGAGTTCAACTAATTTCGCCGATCGCTCGATCGGTGATAGCGATACCAGCATCTTGACTTGCGATTCGGAATTCGCTGCATTCAGCGGCTGCTCGGCCTTCTGGACCGAGCCAAAACCCATCCATTTCATCGCAGCAACCAAAGAGCCGATCGCAATAACGCAAACTGAAACGCTGATTAAAACAGAAAATCGGGCCCGGCGTCGTTTTAGCATGGGAAAATTTAAGAGAATAAGATATAAAGAACCGATCGTTTGTCAAGAGCTATCACAGGCAGGATGGGTGTTCCACGCCATCACAGGCAGGATGCCTGTTCAACGAGAAATAAATGTTAAGAGTGGGGCAAAAACGGACAGCCGACCCCCAAACAGATGATTGAGATTGGTGGAAGATCCGATCGCAGGCGGACTTGGCTGATATAGTAGCAGAATTTATTTCGATGTGGAGCGAAGAATTTGTGCGATCGATCTATTTCCCCGCACCAATGAAAAACCCCAAACCACCCACTACAAAGTACAATCAAAAATCTAAAATCTAAAGTGTAAATCAAAACATGGAATTTCTAGTCACCGATACGCCCCGCTCTGTTTGGACGGGAGACGCCCTGGCAATTGGTCTATTTGAGGACGCCCTGGAACTCACGGGCGAGCTGGCACAATTAGATGAAAAGCTTGCAGGCACTTTGAAAGAGCTGCTACTGGAAGTAGATTTTAAGGGCAAAGTGGGCACGAGCGCCATCACCCGCGTGGGCGGCAATAATCCCATTCGCAAAATTGCGATCGTCGGTTTGGGCAAAACAGAGGACTTAAAATTAGACACCGTGCGGCAAGCAGCAGGCGTTTGCGCCAAGTTAGCCAAAAAAGAGAAATGCAAAACCCTCGGAATTAGCTTTCCGGTGTGGAAAAACGCGCCGGATGTTACAGCAAGCGCGATCGCCGAAGGTGTAGAACTTTCCCTAAATCAAGACAACCGTTTCAAATCGGAACAGGAAGACAAAAGCCCGCAAATCGAACAAATTCATTTGCTCGGTTTTGCCGGTACCGAAAGTGCGATCGCCCGCGCCCGCCAAATCACTGCCGGAGTCATTTTAGCACGCGAATTAGTCGCAGCGCCTGCAAATTTTGTCACCCCGATTACCATGGCAGAAACTGCTCAAAGTCTGGCTGCCGAATGCGGTTTAGAATTAGAAATACTGGAGCGGGAAGACTGCGAAAAACTAGGCATGGGAGCCTTTCTCGGCGTGGCACTAGCATCTGATTTACCACCCAAATTCATCCATTTGACTTACAAACCAGAAGGTACACCGCGTCGCAAAATAGCAATTGTGGGCAAAGGATTGACCTTTGATTCCGGCGGTTTGAACATCAAAGGTGCGGGCAGCGGCATTGAAATGATGAAAATAGATATGGGCGGCGCTGCGGCTACTTTGGGAGCGGCAAAGGCGATCGGACACATCAAACCCGATGTGGAAGTTCACTTTATCAGCGCCGTCACTGAAAACATGATTAGCGGCCGCGCCATGCGCCCTGGAGACATCCTTACAGCTTCCAACGGCAAAACAATTGAAGTCAACAATACCGACGCTGAAGGTCGTTTAACCCTGGCTGATGCTTTGGTATTTGCTGATAAATTGGGAGTTGACGCGATTGTCGATTTAGCAACTCTAACCGGGGCCTGCGTAATTGCTTTAGGCGACGATATCGCGGGTTTGTGGAGTCCTCAAGATAGCGTCGCCGCCGAAATAGTCGCGGCCTCAGAATTGGCAGGCGAAAAATTTTGGCGAATGCCGATGGAAGAAAAATATTTTGAGGGCTTGAAAGCATTGCACGCTGACATGAAAAACACAGGTCCACGTCCCGGCGGTTCGATTACGGCGGCGCTATTTTTGAAGCAGTTTGTAAAGGATACTGCATGGGCGCATTTAGATATTGCCGGCCCGGTTTGGACTGACAAAGAAAATGGCTACAATGGCCCTGGCGCTACCGGTTTTGGAGTTCGGACTTTGGTGCATTGGGCGCTCGGCGGCGCTTAATTGTGGATTCCCAGCGCAAAAATTGAGATTTTCTCTGCCTTAAAAGTCTGCTAGTCCATCTGTGAGCCAGGGGTTAAAAACCTCTGGCTCACTGCTTAAGTAATCTAAAAGAAAATTTAATAGTGATCATTAACAATTTAAATGTTTCTGAAGCAATCAGTAGGCGAACCTATCTATTCCGTCACAGGGAGCAACGTAAGCGTTGTAAGCGTTGCGAGCCGTGACGCTCGGCATGGCTCATACTTCGGGAAACCTTCGCTCCCAAAGCCTAACCGAGACAGTTTTGACATTCCTTTACAAAATAGCTGTTTCATAAAAAATGAAAAAAGTATATAATTATGTAAATATTTCACTAGCCAAAATCAAATAATTAGATTTGATCTGATTTGCATTGGTACAGATAATTTTTTTCTTGAACTTTATGCAAGAACAATTAACAATTTTTTTTTCAACACTTGCTGTATCTTCCACACTCGGCTGCAACGCGGTACCGGAGTTGCGACTGTACGCTGTTTTTGACTCCCTGACGGCACTGGCTTATTGCTCGATCGCCCTCTCTTTAGTTTATTTTTCCCGCCAAGGTTCTCACCGCAAGATTTTCCGGCTGTTTGCCGTTGTTTTTTTTGCCTGGGGCGCTGCTAAATTGACGGAAGTTTGGACGCTTTGGCATTCCATATATTGGCTGTCGGTAACTCTCAAAGCTACAAGTGCTTTGATTTCTTTGCTTTTAGCCGCAGTCGCTCTCGCCCTCATGCCGAAAGCACTTGCAGATTCTGGTTTAAATCACAAAGAAAATCTTCAACAACTGCCGTTAAAACAGGTAGAAAAAAACCATCACCAGCATGATATCCACAAAGGAGAATTGGCAAAACCATCCCTCAATTTTTCCCCTTCCGATACTATTGTCGATCGCGCTTTAGATATCAATTCGCTTAACGAACAGTTAGAAAAAGAAATTGCCGATCGCCACCGAGTTGAGGAAAAGTTGCAACTGACTCAGTTTGCGATCGACCGATCGGCAGATGCGGTATTCTGGATCGGGTCGGACGGTAAATTTTTGTACGTCAACGACTCTGCTTGCACTTCATTGGGATATTCTGCAGCAGAATTGCTTTCGATGACCGTACACGACATCAATCCAGATTTTCCCCAAACTGCTTGGAGTTTGCACTGGAAAGTCTTAAAACGCTGCGGTTCGGTTAATATTGAAGTTCACCACGTCACTAAGTACGGTCGCATTTTTCCGGTAGAAATTACGATCGATCATTTGGAATTTAACGGCAAAGAATATCAGTGTGCGTTTGCTCGTGACATTAGCGAGCGTAAGCGGATTGAGGCAGCTTTGCGAGAAAGGGAAGAAGAATTTAGGTCATTAGTTTCTAGCATTCCTGGTGCAGTTTACCGTTGCAGTGCTGCTGGGCGATCGAGCCTAACTTTTATCAGCAGTGGCATAGAAGCTATTTCCGGCTATCCCGCAGCTAACTTTATGCAAAAACCGGTGCAGGCTTTTCCGAGTATAGTTCATCCCGATGACGTGCAGCATATCGAGACAATTATCGATCGGGCTATTAAAACAAAACAACCTTATATCATCGAATATCGCCTGATGCACTGCGACGGAAATGTGCGGTGGGTTGCAGAGAAAGGTCAAGCCCTTTTCAACGCAGACGGTGAAGTTTTATCCCTCAACGGTGCGATTTTTGATATGACAGAGCGCAAAGCAGCGGAGGATGCTTTGCGACTCTCCGAGGCGATCGCCAACAACAGAGCCCAGCAGCTAGAAATCGCTCTCAAAGAACTCCGAGAAACTCAAGCTCACCTAATTCATACCGAAAAAATGTCAAGTCTCGGTCAAATGGTAGCTGGAGTAGCTCACGAAATTAATAACCCGGTCAGTTTTATCTACGGCAATATTTCCTATGCTAGCCAATATATCAGAGACTTGTTGCAGCTTGTGGAACTTTACAAAAAACACTATCCTCAGCCAGCGGTAGAAATTCAACAATGTATTGACAATATCGATTTAGAGTTTTTGACAGAAGATTTGCTAAAAATATTATCTTCGATGAAAATGGGAGCCGATCGCATTCGCGAAATAGTTCTGAGTTTGCGAAACTTCTCGCGTTTAGACGACTCGGTAAAAAAACCTACTAACCTTCACGAAGGCATAGATAATACCCTCTTAATATTGCACAATAAACTCCGAGCCAGAGGCGACTATCCCGAAATAAAAATAATCAAAGATTACGGTCAACTCCCTTTAATAGAATGTTATGCAGGTCAGCTCAATCAGGTATTTATGAATCTGCTTAGCAACAGTATTGACGCCTTGGAAGATGCTTGCAACCAAAAAAGGCGAGCTGCGGCGGTCGGGGACGATTGGAAACCAACTATTAGCATTCGCACAGAAGCCCTGAACGAAAATAGTATTTGTATCCGCATTGCCGATAATGCGATCGGCATGACAGAAGACGTGCGGAGCCGATTATTTGACCCGTTTTTCACGACAAAACCGATGGGAAAAGGCACTGGTTTAGGGTTAGCCATCAGTTACCGAATTGTGGCGGAAAAACACGCCGGAGCCTTGAGCTGCCGTTCCACCGTAGGAGAAGGTACGGAATTTGCGATCGAAATTCCTTTATAAATTAGTACGATTGTCAAGTGGGCTGTAAAGAAAAATCCATTTTCAAAAAAAATCAAAAAATTGGCTATAAATTACCAAGCTAATAATCAACATGGCAGTGAAATCGTAAATTCTGTACCTCGACCTAAAGTTGAGTTGACTTCTAGCATACCAGAGTGTTTCTCAACTACAATTTGCCGTGCGATCGCCAAACCCAACCCGGTACCTTTCCCCACACCTTTGGTTGTAAATAAGTGGTCAAAAATATGACCTTTTATCTCATCGGATATCCCTGGCCCGTTGTCATAAATGCGAATCGTCACCCACTCAGAAGACTTCATTTCTGTCCGAATCGTGATGCAATTAGCTGGGGCTTTAATCTTCTCTAAACCAGCTTCGCGATTTGATTCTTCCACTGCATCAATCGCATTCGCCAATATATTCATAAACACCTGATTTAATTGTCCGGGGAAGCAATCAACTGATGGCAAGTTGCCGTACTCTTTCACAACTTCAATCGCTGGACGATGTTCGTTCGCTTTCAATCTGTGTTTGAGGATCAAAATTGTACTGTTAATTCCGTCATGAATATTGAAAGGAACTTTGTAGTCTTTGTCTGCTCTGGAGAAGGTACGAAGACTGGTGCTGATACCTTGGATGCGATCGCACCCGATTTGCATCGAATTCAACATTTTGGGTAAATCTTCTACGAGATATTCAATATCAAGTTCTTCTGCTATTTGCTCGATTTCATCCCCAGGATGGGGAAATTTTTCTTGGTAGACTTGCAGGTATTTGGTCAGATCTTTGACAGCGGCGATCGCTTCATGGATATTCCCAGAAATAAAACCGACTGGATTATTAATTTCATGGGCTACCCCGGCTACTAAATTACCCAAAGCCGACATTTTTTCGCTCTGTACTAATTGCAGTTGAGATTGTTCAACCTGGTGGGCATAGTCCTGCGCTTGCTGATACAGTCGCGCATTTTCTAAGGAAATGGCAGCCTGGGTGCAGAGGAAGTTGAGGACGAGGAGCCGATCGCGAGTAAACACTCCTTTTGTCGATCGATGTTCGAGATAAAGTATCGCAACTAAGTTCCCGCGATCGACAATTGGAGTACATAGCATACTCTGAGAGTGATACTGGAGCGTACAGTCATTCATTAAACCCGGAATATCGGTCTTGCCACCTTCAATAACCACAGTTTCCAGGGTGTGTTTGACATAATAAACCAGCTTGAGCGGAATCACCGCCGAGCCATCTATAGGTTGGGTTTGCAGTAAGGTTGTGGGTAACTCGTTATCTGGATTGATGTGAGTTATTGCTCGGATTTGCCATTCATCCTGATGGGGGAGTAGCAAAGCACACGTTTCTGCTCCAGAAGTTTTCAAAATAATTTGATTGAGGGTGTCGAGTAATTCATCAAGCTGAATTTTACTGGATAAAGCTTGAGCAGCTTGCACAATAGATGCGAAATCAAGGGCATCGGAAATACTCGTGCTGCTGCTGGTGGAAGTGTGCGAAGACGGGCTCATCGTTGCTAGCGTCTCTAGGGGATTAAAGCGAAGTTTGGGCTGATTCAGGATGGGATGAAGTAATTGGGGATAGCGTTGTTCTAAGTCTTCAACTTTGGCTAGTGCACCCCAACGGGCATAACAGTAATATGCTTCCTGCATATAGCTGGCGGCGACTTTTTCTTTGCCCCATTCCCAGTAGAATTTTGCTGCGAGTTCGTTGGCTAATCCTTCCTCTTGGATATAACCGTTTTCTTTGGCTCCTTGAATTGCTAGATCGTAAAATTCTAGAGCTTCTGTTTTGCAATTGAGGAGTTGATGCTTTTGGGCTTCAACTAAATGGTACTTGTGCAAGTAATTCATGGGAGCATAATGCGCCCATTCTTTTAACTTTTCTTGATTTTCTTGCATTCGCTGCCATCGAGGCTCCGACTCAGTTTTCGATTCACCAGGAGTAGCCAGCACGGTCAGAGAATCATAGAAATATAAGATCGGTTCAACGACACTTCCCATCCCTCCGGCCAAATACTGTCGGGTTTGAGCCCCATCGTGTTCCGCTTGGGCAAAGTCTTGGAGCCAGTAATTTAATGTGAATCGATACAGATAAAAGAAGGATAGTCGGTAAAAATCGACTTTGGCCTCATCCAGGATTTTTTCTTCGTATGAATCTTGGCGTAAGGGAATCTCGTTCTCTGACTCACCCAGCAGAATGAGAGCAGCTTGCCAGTAAGCCAAAACACAGTTTGCTGCTGTGACTTGGTGGAGGTCGCACAACTGTTGGTAATAGGCGCGAATTTGGGGTTCGAGTTCACTTAGCGGTTGACCGCACCAATAAGCATTAAAGCAGTACAACTGGGCGTCGTAGCCCATAAATTCTAGATTGCCGGTTTCCAATCCAGCTTGATAGCCATCGAGAAGAATGGGCAGCGATTCTTGTAGATGGGTCGTCCAATGACCAACATATCCCCCCATTAACAGGGCTGTTGCGGCTCGAATATTTTTGGCATCTGGCTCTGAGGCGAGTTGGTATCCTAATTGCCCAAACTGAGGCACCTTTGTCATGTCTCCCCACAGAATTCTCAGTTGGAAGGCGTAACCAGCGTAGCAATAGGGCGAAACAGGACTATTTCCAAATTGAATTGATAATTTGACCTGTAAAGCAACTATTAGGAAATAGAGCTTTGAGCCTGTCATGTAACAGACGGGTGTAAGACGAGCCGCATTTTGCATAATTGCTAACTGCTGGGCATCAGTCATGTTCGGCAGATGAATGAATGTCTCAATTGAGCGACCCTCAATTAGGGCATCAATTTCCTGCTTCAACTGCCGAATATCGTCTAGGGTTGGTTCATTTGGTAGGTTGACGCCTAACATTTGGAAGACTGATTGACCGATCGCGATCGCCTCGACAAATTTATTGTGGGCTACCAATGCCTGGATTTTGACTTGGTAAACTTGCACCTGTTCTAAAGGTGTTTTCGCATGATGAATCACCGCCTCAATCCACTGGTGCATCTGCTCAAAATCGCCTGCCAAAAAAGCCACCTCGGCAGCCAAGTCGTACAAAGATAGGGTCATTTCGTACTGCCGTTGCCAAGCCTCTGTTCCCAGCAGTTTCAGGCCCACTGTGGCATATTCGCGGGCGGCTTGATATGCGGTGGCGGCTCTGGCTTTGCGGCAAGCAGTGAGGTTGAGTTGGGCGAGTTCCTCCCTTTCCTGCTGTTCTACAACCATTATGGTTCCGTAGTTCAACTGATTGACTAATTCAAAAATGCGTTCTTCTCTGGCTTCGGCTGAAATTTGTTGCAGGAGTAATTGCCCGATTTGATAATGGGCGATCGCGCGTTCTTCTTCCGGAATCAAAGAATAAGCGGCTTGCTGGACGCGATCGTGCAAGAAGCGATAGGAAACTGTTTGAGAAGTAGCTCGATCGATATTGTCTTCTTCCCCTACATAAAATTTATAAATCTCACTCTGAGGTAAAACAAAACCTTCCTGTAAAGTTTTCCATAAAGCCGTTGCCGTTTCAGTCTCAGATATTTGCGAAACAATTGCTAATGTTGTCAGATCGAACTGATTGCCAATGCAAGCGGCTAATTTTAAAACTGACTGAGTTTCAACGGGCAATTTCTGTAACTGCTGCGCCATGAATTCAACTACATCATCCGTCAGTGCAGCTTCGGTAATTTTGCTAATATCGCACTGCCAATATCCTGCTTTAATATCAAAAATAATCACTTCATCTTGATGCAATGCCTTGAGAAACTGCGTCGCAAAAAATGGGTTTCCTTTTGTCTTCTGATACACCAATTCCGTCAGCGGTTCTGCTAAGTTAAGAGAACAAGTCAGCGTATCTGCTACTAATTGATTCAAACTGGTTCGAGCCAGAGGTGCCAGTGTGATGGTATTGACAGTTGCCCCTGTTTTAGTGACTTCATCTAAAGTCAACATCAAGGGATGGGCAGGGGAAACTTCATTGTCTCGATAGGCTCCAATTAATAGCAGGTGACTGGATTGGGATTCACCTATGAGCAACTGCATCAACTTTAAAGATGCCGAATCAGCCCATTGTAAGTCATCCAGAAACATCACTAAGGGATGCTCTTTTGTGGTAAAGACAGAGATAAATTTTTGGAATAGTAAATTGAACAGATTTTGAGCAGCTATCCCTGATAATTCTGGGGCTGGGGGTTGTTGTCCGATAATCCGTTCTAGTTCAGGAATGACTTCAATAATGACTTGTCCGTTGTCACCAAGGGCTGCTAAAATTTTGGTTTTCCATGCTTGGATTTGAAGATCGCTTTCACTGAGCAATTGTGTCATTAAATCGCGAAAGGCTTGCACAAATGCCGAAAAGGGAATATTGCGATTGAACTGGTCAAATTTACCTTTACTGAAATAGCCATGCTTTCGGACAATGGGTTTGTGAACTTCATTGACCACAACGGTTTTTCCGATGCCGGAAAAGCCTGCAACGAGCATCATTTCGCTGTTCCCTTGTGCTACTCGTTCAAAGGCTGCTAAAAGTTGCTGTATTTCTCGTTCTCGACCATAGAGTTTTTCGGGAATCAGGAAGCGATCGCATACATCCCGCGTTCCTAACTCAAAAGTTTCAATCTTTCCAGTTTCTTGGCACTGCTGCAAACACCGTTCTAAGTCATGCTTCAATCCCAAGGCACTTTGATAGCGTTTTTCGGCATTTTTTGCCATTAGCTTCATGACAATATCCGAAACCACCTGCGGGATTTCTTTGCTGTTTATTGAAGGAGGTTGTTTGGCAATATGGCAGTGAACCAACTCCATGGGGTCGTCACATTCAAATGGCAGTTTTCCTGTCAGGAGTTCGTAAAAGGTGGCTCCCAGAGAATAAAAGTCGGTGCGGTAGTCGATGCCTCGGTTCATTCGTCCAGTTTGTTCGGGAGAAATATAGGCGAGGGTTCCTTCTAAAACGTTGGGATTTTGAATTTCTTGAGTTTCTCTCGGCAGTAGGGAGGCGATGCTAAAGTCAATTAGTTTAATTTGTTTAGTTTTCGGATGTATGAGGACGTTAGCTGGCTTAATATCTTTGTGGATGACTCGGTTTCGGTACAGTCCGTCAAGGATGTCAGTTATTTGAATGGCAATTTCCAATATTTCTGCTAGAGTCAGCGATGCCTCTTGGGCGTAGTCTCGCAGAGAAATGCCCCCAAAATCCTCCATTACTAGGGCATAGCTGTGGCGATAGGAGTCCAAATTGTAGGGTTCAACGACTCCCGGCAGACGTAGGTTTTTGGCGATGGTGTACTGGTTGCGGAATTGCAGCAGTTCGCTGAAGCTGGGATAGTCTCGATTTAATAGTTTAATGACAACCGGAAGCTGATCTGTTTCTCGAATGGCTCGATAAACTAGGGTTCTGGAACCACAGTATAATTGCTCAACCAGATGATATCCTGAAACTCGCTTCGTCAAATCCACTGCTGCACTCATCTGGATTACCCCATCTCAGACATTGACTATTGTAACTAATTATACACTTTTATTGGTCTAGTCTGAGGAAAATAAAACTGCGAAATCCCCAAGCGACAGACTCTACCGCTTTTATTCTTTTTCACTTTTAAAGAGAAAGATGGCGCTCTATCAAGATAATAGTCTTATCCTTTCATCGGCAATAAAATTGTAAACTCCGTCCCTGCTCTCAATACAGAATTTACCTCGATTGTACCGCCGTGTTTCTCAACCACAATCTGCCGTGCGATCGCCAAACCCAATCCCGTGCCTTTCCCTACTTCCTTGGTAGTAAATAACTCATCAAAAATCTTCTCTTGCACAGCTTCACTCATGCCCACACCGTTATCTTTGATCCAAATTCTCGCTTGTTTGTTGTCCCGAAAAATGTCGGTTTTAATGGTAATTTCATTAGCAATTTCTGCATAAGGTCGTCCTTGATTTGATTCCTCCAAAGCATCGATCGCATTACCTAACAAATTCATAAATACTTGATTCAACTGTCCGGCATAACACTCCACGGGTGGCAAATTCCCATATTCCCTAATCACTTTGATTTCTGGACGAGTATCGTTAGCCTTGAGGCGATGTTTCAGAATCATAATGGTGCTATCGATGCCATCGTGGATATTGCAAGGTACGGGATAGTTAGTATCGGCACGGGAGAATGTCCGTAGACTGGTACTAATATCCCGAATCCGCTTCACGCCTTCCCGCATCGAACCTATTAATTTCGGTAAATCTTCCCGGATGTAGTCAAGATCGATGTTCTCGATTTCTTCTTGAATTTCTGGATCGAGTTGCGGATATTTTTGTTCATACAAATCGAGCAATCCAAACAAATCTTTGATATAATCTAAGGCGGGTTGAATATTACCAACCAGAAAACCAACTGGATTATTAATTTCGTGAGCGACCCCAGCCACTAAGTTTCCCAATGCTGACATCTTTTCGCTTTGAACTATTTTTATTTGTGCTTGTTTGAGATCGGTAAATGCTTGTTGAGATTCTTGATACAAACGGGCATTTTCTAAGGAAATAGCAGCTTGAGAAGCCAGCAAATTTAGCACTTCAATGCGATCGCTCGTAAATGCCCCAACCGTCAGGTTATTTTCCAGGTATAAAACTCCTATCAACTGCCCTTGATTAAGAATGGGCATACAAAGAACACTGATCGGCTGGTGCTGTTCAATATAGCGATCGCTCGCAACCTGGGAACTTACCCTAGCATCAACTATTACCAAAGGTTTCAAACTACGCTTGACCGTATTAACCAAACTAATTGCTACATCCTGACTAGATTCTAGAGGTATTGATGGTAATAGCTTAGGTTCCTGTCCCTCTGCTACAAGAGCCGCTACCTGTAAATACTGTTTTTGTTTGAGCAATAAGACGCACTTAGTGGCGCCAGCATTCGCGATCGCTATTTTTAAAAGAGTAGTCAGGAGTTGATCTAGTTCAATCTCTCCAGAAATGGCTTGAGAGGCTTGGATCAGAGTAGGCACATCTAGAAATTCAGAGTTGCTGCTAGAAGAGTTGGTATTATAAGTAATTGTTCCCCGGGCGATCGTTTCCTTAAAGGAACTAAAGGATTGAGCTTGCTGAAGGATAATACCGAGTAGGCGAGGATAACGTTTTTCCAAATCGTCTATTTTGGCTTTAGCTCCCCAGCGGGCATAACAATAATATGCTTCAATCATGTAGGCTTGAGCTACTTTTTCTTTGCCCCATTCTAGGTAGAATTTGGCTGCGAGTTCGTTGGCGAGGGCTTCTTCGTTGAGGAATAGATTTTCTTTAGCGAGGGAGATCGCGCGATCGTACATTTCCAGTGCATCTGCTTTATTGCCCAAAACCCGCTGCCGTTCTGCTTCAACCAAATACCATTTATGCAGATGATTCATGGGAGCATTTTGCGCCCATTGGTGCAGAGTCGTTTGATGAATTTCCACAGAGGCGAGAATGTCAGCTTGCTCAATTTCAGGATTTGTGGGGAAGAGCGCCAGATGCGTCAGGGCTGCATAGAAATGGAAAATGGGAACATGAACCAATCCTGATAATGCCATCACACACTCTTTGGCTGAGCTAATGTAGTTTAGAGCAGCCGGATAATTACCAAAGGAATAGGCAAGCAGTAGTTTGTAGACGTAGATAAGGGCGATCGCACTGAATTCACGCTCCTGATAGTGCTTAGGAATCATTACCGTTTCATCATAGGCTTCGCCGATTAAGCAATCCGACAGAGTACGAACTTCCCTCAAGTTCTGCAACATCTGCAGCTCCATATGCAAATAAGTCCGAGCAGAATATTGCTTCACCTGAGCCAAGGTAGCACTGTAGACTGCAAGTTCCGGTTCCCAAGTATCCAGTTCTACCCCACTGTAAAAGTTGATGTAGCTGTAAGTAGCTATATTGTAGCCAGCGTTAAGAAAATCGCCAGTTTCCATCCCAGCTATAAAGCCCTCTTTCAGGGTTGGTATCCCTGCCCTCATAGCATTTTGATGATGCTGAATAAATGCCCCAAACATATTATGAGTAATGCACTTAAATTCTCGTGAATTGACCCGATCAAGCAATGACATTGCCAATTTACCAAAGCTATAGCCTGTTTTTGCCTCTCCCAAAAAGGCACTTAATACAAGCCCGTGAATCGCATAGCCCACTGTTGATGCGGGTGCATTCCCAAATTGGAGTGATAAACTTACCATCGTGGAGCTCAGTAGGGGTACTAAGCCTGGAATTCCCTGGAGAATGGGTGCAAATAACATTGCCAATATTGGCATAGCTGCCTGAGTCTGAGGATCACTCATCACAGGCAAATCGATTAGTTCCTCAATTTTTCTGCCGCTGAGTTGGCCCGCAAGGCTCTGTAGCGCTTTACCAATCAAGGCTTCGTCAGCTTCGGTAGGGAGTTCAACCCCCAATTGCCAGAGTGCATCTCTTGCTACTGCAATGGCTTCTAACGTCTTACTCTGTGCTGTCTGTGCGACGATTTGAATTTCATAAATTTTGATTTTGTCTAATATTGTCTGTGCATTCTTTAGCACAAGTGCTGCCATCTCTTCCATGCCATCAAAGTCAGCATTCAAATAGGCGACTTCAGCAGCAGCAACATAGAGGTTCAGGGTTAATTCATACTGGCTTTGCCAGCAGTTGGCTGTTAGTAGATCAATGGCTGTCTGCAGATAAACTCTGGCTGCCATGTAGGCGGTAGAATTTCTGGCTTTACAACCGGCGGCCAAGTTCAGTTTAGCTAAGGCTTCTCGTTCGCTAGGTTGGGTAATTAACTCAATTCCTCGATTCAAATGCCCGATAACATCAAACAGTTTTTCTTCTTGCTCTATCTCGGCGCAATTTTGCTGAAGTAATTGTCCGATTTTGAGATGCGTTGCTTTTTTCTGCGAATCTGGAATTAGCGAATATGCGGCTTGCTGGACGCGATCGTGTAAAAATCGATAAGTGGGATTAGCTGAAGCCTTGAAAACTTCATCACTCTCTGATTCCGTAAAGAATTTATAGATTTTGGTCGTGGGAATCACCAAACCTTCCTGCATTACTTTCCATAAAGCTTTAGCCGTCATCGCAGCAGATTTCTCACTGACAATTACTAACGTATTCAAATCAAACTGCGCTCCAATACAAGCAGCTAATTTGAGAACATCCTGAGTTTCTGGCGGCAACTTCTGCAATTGCAAAGCCATGAATTCAACGACATCATCAGTGATCGCTAAGGCTTTGACTTGGGCAATATCACACTGCCAATGCCGAATATCCCAGTTAAAGCTAATTAGCTTATCGTCATGTAATGCCTTGAGAAACTGAGTGGCAAAGAAAGGATTACCCTGAGTTTTTTGATACACTAATTTGGTCAAAGGTTGGGTCAGGGATAAGTCGCAATTCAGCGTATCCGCCACCAACAAATTCATATCTGGTTGGCTTAATGGTTGCAAAGTAATCGTCTTCACTATTGCCCCACTTTTAATTATCTCATCTACTGTTAAGATAAATGGATGCACAGGTGAAACTTCATTATCTCGATAGGCCCCCAATACTAATAAATATCCTGTCTCCCTCATCAATAATTGTAGCAAATTCAGGGAGGCTGAATCCGCCCATTGCAAGTCATCCAAAAACATCACTAAAGGATGTTCTTTGCTCGTGAAAACTTGCACAAATTTCTCCATTAGCAGATTAAAGCGATTTTGGGCGGCACTTCCTGACAATTCTGTTGCAGGAGGTTGAGCGCCAATTATCCGTTCTAACTCAGGAATTACGTCAATCAATACTTGTCCGTTGTCTCCGACGGCTGCTAAAATCTGGGTTTTCCATGTTTGCAGTTGGGTATCCGATTCTGATAGCAATTGACCCATTAAGTCGCGGAAGGCTTGCACAAAGGCACTGAAGGGAATGTTGCGTTGAAATTGATCATATTTGCCTTTGATAAAATAACCGCGCTGACGGACAATGGGTTTATGAACTTCATTGACAACGGCGGTTTTCCCAATTCCCGAAAAACCTGCTACTAGCATCATTTCGGTGCTACCTGTGCTGACTCGCTCAAAGGCAGCTAATAGGTGATTAACTTCTTTTTCTCTACCGTAGAGCTTTTCGGGGATAGTAAAGCGATCGTTAATATCTCGCTTTCCGAGTTCAAAAGATTCTATTTGTGCTGTTTTTTGTAACTGAACTAAACAAATCTCTAAATCGTGCTTGAGTCCTAATGCACTCTGATAGCGATTTTCGGCATTTTTCGCCATTAGCTTACTGATAATTTGCGATAAAATCGGGGGAATTTCAGGATTAATGTGATGGCTCGGTTTGGACTGTTTGGCGAGATGACAATGCACCAATTTCATCGGATCATCCGAGATAAAGGGCAACTTTCCTGTCAACAATTCATAAAAAGTCACACCCAGGGAATAAAAGTCACTACGATAGTCAATGCCTCGATTCATCCGTCCTGTTTGTTCGGGAGAGAGATAGGCTAATGTTCCTTCTAAGATATTGGGATTCTGTATTTCTTGGGTTTCTCGTGGTAGGAGGGATGCAATACTAAAGTCAATTAGTTGAATTTGTTTAGTGTCTGGATTAATAAGAATATTAGCGGGTTTAATATCTTTGTGAATGACTCGCTTTTGGTAGAGATAGTGGATAATGTCTGTTAGTTGTATGGCGAGTGGGAGAAATTCTGCTAAAGGTAAAACTTGAGATGATTCGGTTTCATTTGTTGCGGTTTTGAGATAAGTAGATAGGGAGACTCCGCCAAAGTCTTCCATTACTAGGACATAGCTATTCTGGTATACTTCCAGCGTCAGGGGTTTGACGAGGTGAGGGAAGTCGAGATTTTTGGCAATGGTATATTGGTTGCGAAACTGGACGAGCTCGTTGAAGGTGGGGTATTTGTTTCGCAGCAGTTTGACGACGACTGGGTATTGGTCACGGGTACGGATGCCTCGATAGACTAAGGTACGTGTACCTACATAAAGTTTCTCTGTAATTTCATAACCTGACAAATTTGCGATCGCATCCATAACTCGTTTATACAACAGTTAAATTAAAACATTCCCTTCTATTTTATTTTATTATGTGACAAAGATAGCGATCGCCAACTCTGCACCCTCGCTAGGTACAGAATTAACTGTAATTTTTTCCCTATGTTTATCAACTATTATTTGACAATCAAGCAATTTGGTGACAAGCCCCCGGACTCATCCGTGCGAGCAATCTCAAATCTTAAATCGTATGAGGTGCGATCGCTAATTCTCAACCAGTTCCTTTCCCTATTCTGCACTATTGGCTATGGTATGTATAGTATGGTTTCGTAAGTTGTGATGGTATCATAAAACAATAATTTGTAATTTTTAACCGCAAATATACGCAGATTAACCAGTATATAAACTTGATAGTATCTGCGTATATTTGCCTGCATCTGCGGTTGTATTATGCTTTATTCGCCGTAGTGGCCGCCGACAACCTTACCCCGAAACACAACATAATTGTAGATGTTGTAAAAAATCATAATCGGGAGCAGAACGCCCATAAACACAATCATAAATACCAGGGCGCTGGGCGAAGCTGCGGCTTGGTAAATGGTGATTTGCGAGGGAATAATGTAGGGAAAAACAATTAATCCCAAGCCGATGAAAGTAAGCAAGAAAATCAGAATCGTCCAGACAAACGGCGTTCGTTCTTCTTTATTTGCGAGACTTTTCAGCAGCAGTCCCACCAATAGCACTCCCAACAAAGGAATCGTGGCAAAGACATAAACTAGCGGTTTATCGAACAACCTGGCTCTAGCACTTTCGTAAAAAATCGGAGTGGCGACCGTAATTAAAACTGCTCCGATTAAAGTTGTCACCGCCGCAATTTTAGCCGTGCGATAGTGATTTGTTTGCAGTTCGCCCTCCGTTTTCATAATTAGATAGGTTGAACCGATCAAAACATAGCCTTGAATCAGCGTCAAAGCAACCAAGATCGATCGCCAATCCAGCCAATCCCAAGTAGAACCTACAAAATGACCAGCTTCATCAACCGCAATGCCTTCGAGCACAGCACCGAGGGCAAATCCTTGAGCTAAAGCTGCTAAAAAACTGCCAGCACCAAAGGCATAATTCCAGAATAACTTGCGATTAGAATGCTCGCGAAATTCAAAGGCTACAGCGCGAAAGATCAAACCAAAAAGCATCATGCAAATCGGTATGTACAACGCTGTCAAAATCGTGCCGTAAGCGAGGGGAAATGCGCCAAACAGAGCGCCTCCCATCAACACCAGCCAAGTTTCGTTCGCGTCCCAAACGTTGCCCAAACTCGTCATTAAAATGCCCCGGCGTTCCTCGTCGGAAGCAGTCAGAGACAGGATTCCTACTCCTAAGTCAAAACCATCTAGCATGACATATAGCAGGAGAAACAAAGCCAAAACTACAAACCAAACTTGCGGGAGAAAATGCTCCAAAGCTTGCATAAAATCTCCTATTGTTGTGCTTCCAAGGGACGTTGATCGGGAATGTGTTCTGCGGGTTGACTTTCGATGGCAGGTTCATTGTCTAAACCAGGCACAGGCAGACTTAAATTAGGCCCTTGGCGGATAATTCTGCTGCCAAAATACAAGGCACAAACAAACAAAAAGCTGTAAATAACTGCAAAGAAACTCAGAGAAGTTAAAACATTGCTGGCGGGGATGTTTGACACCGCGTCAGCAGTGCGAATTTGCCCGTATAAAGCCCAAGGTTGTCTGCCGACACAGCGCACAATCCAACCCGATTCTACAGCAATATATCCCAGGGGAGCAGCTAATACCCAAGCGCGCATCAGCCAAGGTTGACTGCTAATATTTTCAGCAGAAAGTTTGCCTCGCATCCACTGAATTATACTGAACAGCATCAGTCCTAAAAAGAAGAATCCAATGCCGGACATGATGCGGAAACAATAATAGATTAAACCCACCATCCGGGGTCTATCTTCTGGCTTCCATTCCTTCAATCCGAGTACGGGTTCGGAGAGTTTTTGTTTAAATTCCAGAACGTAGCCTAAGCCATTAGGGACACTAATTTCCCAGTCATTTTTTTGGGCTTTTTCATTAGGCAAAGCTAGCAAAGTCCAATCTGCGGACTCTCCCGCTGGTGAGGTTTCCCACTTAGCTTCGATTGCTGCTAATTTAGTGGGTTGATAGTGATAGACTTGTTCGGCGCTCAAATGTCCGATGTATATCTGCAAAGGTGCAACGGCGATTGCTGTCGCTATGGCAATTTTTAAAGACTTGGAAAAAAACGCTTGGTTGCGCTTATTGAGAATGTACCAAGCGCTAATTCCCCCAATGACAAACAGCGAAGTTTCTAACGTCGCAAAAAACATATGAAGAATGCTGTTTAATGCGAACGGGTTCAGAATTGCTTGAAAGTAATCGCTGACAATAAACTTGCCATTGACCATTTCTCCGCCTGCAGGAGTTTGCAGCCAAGAGTTAGCGACTAAAATCCAGACTGTGGATAGGTTAGCGCCGAAGGCTACCATGATTGTAGCGAAATAATGGACGATCGGGTGAACGCGCTCCCAACCAAATAGCATAATGCCTAAAAAGCCGGCTTCTAGCATAAATGCCATTGAAGCTTCAAATCCCAAAATGCTGCCAAAAAAGTCACCAACCGCTTCCGAAAATGGTGCCCAGTTTGTGCCAAACTGAAATTCCATCGGAATTCCTGAAGCTACTCCAATACCGAAGTTTAGGACGTAGAGTTTAGACCAAAAACGAGCGTGATGGTAGTAGTCAGGATTGCGAGTTTTTAGCCACATTCCTTCAACAATTACCAGGTAAATCCCCATTCCAGTTGTCAGAACTGGCCACAGCATATGGAATATGGCGGTTAGGGCAAATTGCATCCGCGATAGCGCCACGGTGTTAGATAAGATATCCATCGTTATATCCTTTGCTCAGTTCAAAAGAGGTTAGCTTGCACAAATTCCATAATGGACACTGGTTATAATGTAGTGTAAAAATTTGTGACATTTTGTAGAGTTGGCACTTTTTAAGGTTTTATACAGATTTCGGTTGTATTTTCTTGTATGTTAAAATAGGTAGATTATGATTGGCCGTTGGGTGGGGGCGGGTTTATGAGATTGTGGGTTTTAGGCATTTATTGTTGGTGAACCCGCCCCTACAAGATTTATGTTCGGTGATGGAAAGATTATCTTAGCGAACTGTGACTGTATAAGTCAGTTTAAAGGGTTTAAAATTAGCTTTATTTTGGGCTGTTCCGCTCAATTCTAGTTCGTAAATCCCAGCCTTGGGAAACACGATATCAGCTCCCGGAATGCCTTGATATTTCTCGGCAGATATGGCGGTTAAAGGCGGCTGCATCAGCGGCTTATCCCCCTCTTTACGATTTTTAGGATAAACAGCCAATTTGCAATTACACTGCTCTAGCGGGATAATTTGACCGCCCCTGCGAGTCAGCGCAAACCACACTCTTGCAGGCTGTCCGGCGCGGGGATTGTGGTTGGGTTCTAGGTGAAAGGTAGCAGCTACATCTCCCGATAGTTCGACTTCGTGCGCCAAAACTGAAATCGAGTTTAACTGCGGCGCACTGGGAATTGTTGCTTCAATTAGCAATCCCAAAAAAACTAATAATCCTAAACTTTTACTTTTGTTTGACAGGTGAAACATAGAAATTTTCTAGTGATAAAACTGACCAAAACAAGCGCGATCGCACAAACATAACTAATACCACAACCACCGCTAACACGCCTGTCAGCAGTTGATTGTGCAACTTCCATTCAAAGCCACCGAGATAGTGGGAACCGATGAGTGCAGCATGAATGGCGCACAGCAAGAAAGCTGGAACGCTTAACAAGTGAAGCATTCGCCACAGTTGGCCTAGAAAATTTTGAATACAATCGCAACTTGTAACCGCCGCCGGCAACATCAACAGCAGCGACAGCATCCCAGCCATCATTCCCAACTGATGCTGCGGCAACATAAAAGATAGGGCGTCAAAATTCCATTTCAGCGTATGATCCAGCATATGAAACGTGTGGGCGAGTGCTAAGACAAACGCGCCCACACCCAAAGCCCGGCGGTAGCGCAGCAGTTGCGGCAAAAACTTGCTCACCGGACGCGCCAACAATGCTAGCATCAAGCACAGCAGCGCTGCGTGGCCTGTAAAATCTACCATTTCATCGGTTCGCAGCAAGGTAAGAATCCCGATCGATATCGTCACCCAACCACCCGCACGAAACAGTTGACTGCGCTTGTCCGCGCTCAATCTGCCAGCCAAAAAACTCACTCCCAGCATAGTTGGCAGCGTGCCGAGTCCAAAAGCCAGCATCGTGGCCGCACCCAAAACCGAATTTCCCGTTTCCGCCGCCTTAATCTGCGCCGCGTAGAGGAAACCGCAGGGAATCAAACCCCAAAGCAAACCCAAAGCAATCGGCACCCACCATTTTTTTTGTGCCGAAAGCTTGCTCATTGCTTGTCCGACTCGATCGTGCGACAGCGGGTGCAATCGGGGCAATCCCGGCAGCAAGTTCGGTTTAATTTGCCCTACTCCGAACCAAATCAGCATCGTGCCCGTGAGAAGTGCGATCGCCCGCCGCAATTCGCTACCCGTACCTGCCAAAAGTCCGCCAGCAATTAACACCGAACCCAGTCCGCCAATTGCAGCACCAACCAAAGCGTAAGCAGTAATTCTCCCCAAATTTAGCAGCAAATGAAAGCGGAAAGCAGCTAATTTATCGTTGCGGGAATTAGAAAGAGAAAACGCCATTGTCAGCGGGCCGCACATCCCAGCGCAGTGACCGAAACTGCCGAGAAATCCCAAAATTGCAATTAGCAGCAGGTCTAGCATTTTGAGTTAGTAGTCAGCAGTCATTAGTTATTAGTTTTTTTACTGCTGATTGATTATTGATGAGTGTTGAATATCATAAATGTAGCCTATCGATTTTGTCAAAAGACAGTCTGTCAAATTTATCTCCATCAGAGGGGCAGGTTTATTTATCCTCTGAGTTAGTTACAACTATTTCTCGTGAAACCCGCCTCTACAGACTAATGACTAATAACTAATGACTAATAACTACTTTTGTTCTGGATGGGCAGCCGCCGGCGAAGCTGCACCCATTTGATTAATAGCAGCAATTAGCTGATAAAGCCGCCCAAAATCCCGCTGGTTGAAATGCAAAGTCAGGCGCGGCAGATCGAAAGTTTCATCTCCTATTTCCGGTTCCAAAGCTTGACTTTTTTCAATTTTTCCGGTGACAACAATATCGCTAAAATCAGTATTTAGCCGATCGACCTTCTCCTCAGAAAGCTCTGTTTTCAAGCGAATTACCAATTTTTCGCGTACATAACGGCAGGAGTGATAAACCAGATAAAAACTACCGATCGCCTCGCAAGCGACATTTATATCGTCAGTAATCGTATACAGGCTGCGATCCTCGGGTGAAATCAAACCCCGGCCCCGCAATTGTTTTTGCACAAAATAATTCCAATCGTGCCAATAATCTCCTCCCGGTCGATCGATCAATACCAAAGGAGCCGGCCCGAACTTGCCAGTTTGAGTCAAAGTCAGACACTCAAAAGCCTCGTCCAGAGTGCCAAAACCACCCGGAAACAGAGCTAAAGCATCGCTCTCCCGGAGAAAAAATAACTTGCGAGTGAAAAAATATTTAAAATTGAGCAATTTGGGATCGCCGGCAATGAAAGGATTAGAACTCTGCTCGAAAGGCAACTGAATGTTCAGCCCAAAAGAACGTTCAGCAGTCGCCCCCTCGTTCCCCGCCTGCATAATTCCTCCGCCGCCGCCAGTAATCACCATAAACCCCTGCTGGGCGATCGCCCGCGCAAAGTCTCTGGCCATCAAATATTCTGCCGATTGCGGTGACACCCTCGCCGAACCAAAAATCACAATTTTGCGAACGTGTCGGTAAGGATAAAACATCTCAAAAGCGCTCTCCATATCTCGGAGCGACGCCGCAATAATTTTCCAGTCTAGGCGATCGAGCTCCTCTCCGGCCATTTGCACTATAGTAGAGAGCGATCGTTCGATCCACTCAGAGTGCTTTAACATTGGGAAGCGATCGAGCAAATCGATCAATTCAGCTTGGAGGGACTCAAAACCTTGACCAGACCCAGAACGAATCATGAATTTTTCCGAAACGATAACAAATTGTCGCTACCAAAAATTAAGGGGCAAGCCAAAGTTAGAAGCCAATAGCCACCAGCAAATTGCCCTGCTGACCACTAATAACTTTTCCCGTAGCTTTGCCCCGGTTCTGAAGCGAGTTAGCTTTCGCGGCCCACAAAGAACAGCGCGAAACCGCTCGCAATTCAGTTAAATGTACTTTTCCAGAGTGTTGGCTAGAGTAGTTTTCGGAACTGCCCCTACCACCATATCCACACGTTGACCCCCCTTAAATATCATCAGCGTCGGAATGCTGCGGATACCGTATTGGCTGGCCACGTTAGGATTCTCGTCGGTATTAACTTTTACTACCTTGACCTGCCCTTCATATTGCTGGGCAATTTCGTCTACGACGGGTGCCACCATCCGACAGGGCCCGCACCAGGGAGCCCAAAAATCCACTAGAACTGGAACTTCGCTATCGAGCACTTCCTGCTTAAAGGTAGAGTCGGTTACTTGCGCGGCTGCTGACATCCCTAGCCATCCTTGTAAATACTATTTCTCGGATAACAAGTCTAGCAAAAAATGTAACCACTTGCGTCAACGATTTTAAGAGAAGGCTTCTGAAGGAAAAAGGAAGACGGTAGAAGGAAGAGGGAAGACGGTAGAAGGTAAGAAAGCACAAGGTTTCTGAAGGAACAAGGCACTTATGTTTCCCAAGGCATTTATGTTTCCCAAGGCAGAATGCACTTATATAGAAGAAAAATTCTCCCACTCCCAGACTCTCCCTCTCTCCCCCTCTCCCCCTCTCCGGAGCGAAAAGCCTCAGTCCTGTATCTAGTAAGCAAGAGGCAAGATTTCCGGCAAAAAAGGAACCGCCCGAACAGTAGTCCGGGCGGAGTGTGGTGTGAGGAGTGAACGGAAACTTGTGTCTCCGCTTCTTCTATTGTGACATCTCCTTCTCGATAATTCCACAACATTCTGTAAATTTCGAGACTATTGAACAAATTTTGTCAAGGTATGCTGGTATTCGATCGGTAAATCTACTTACCCATGCCCAACTGCTGAGCTTTTTGATAGACTTTACCCTCAGTCAGCAGAGAAGGAGCAATTACCACTTCCACTTGCTGCATCTCCTTAATATCCTTAGCACCCAAGGTACCCATGCTAGTTTTCAGAGCTCCGAGCAAGTTGTGCGTACCGTCATCTAGCACCGCAGGCCCCCGCAAAATTTGCTCCACAGTACCCGTAGTCCCCACTCGAATGCGAGTGCCGCGCGGTAAAACCGGGCTGGGAGTCGCCATCCCCCAGTGAAAGCCGCGGCCAGGAGCTTCGGCGGCCCTGGCAAAGGGCGAACCAATCATCACTGCATCGGCACCGCAGGCAATGCACTTGCAGATATCGCCGCCGGTAATTAAACCGCCGTCAGCAATCACCGACACATATTTGCCAGTTTCGCGATAGTAGTCGTCCCGCGCGGCGGCGCAGTCTGCTACCGCTGTGGCTTGGGGCACGCCGACACCCAATACGCCCCTAGATGTGCAAGCAGCCCCCGGCCCAATGCCCACGAGAATGCCCGCAGCGCCAGTTTTCATTAAATTCAGGGCGACTTCGTAGGTCACGCAGTTACCCAAAATTACTGGGATCGGCATCTCTTGACAGAATTGAGTTAAGTCTAGAGGCGTGATCGCTTCAGGGGAAAGGAAAGCTGTCGAGACTACTGTTGCTTGCACAAAAAATATATCGGCTCCAGATTCAGCAACCGTCCGGCCGTATTTGCTCGCGCCGGCTGGTGTACCGCTGACGGCGGCAATCCCTCCTCCTGCTTTAATTTCTTTAATTCTCAGGTCGATTAATTCTGGCTTGATGGGTTCGGCATAGAGTTGCTGCATCAGGGAAACAAATTCGTGGTTCCCCACACTGGCGATGCGCTCTAATATTGGCTGGGGGTCGGCATAGCGGGTTTGAATTCCTTCTAGGTTGAGCACGCCCATTGCTCCCAATTCCGACAGCAAAATCGCCATGCGGACATCAACTACTCCATCCATGGCGCTGGCGATGATCGGGATTTCTCGATCGATCCCGCCAATCTGCCACTTGGTATCTGCCAAACTCGGATCGAGGGTGCGCTGTCCGGGTACAAGCGCAATTTCATCTATGCCGTAAGCTCGGCGAGCGCTTTTGCCCCGCCCAATTTCAATATTCACGCTGTTTCACTTCCACAATGTATTTAAATTAGACTAACAAAAAGTTAGCCCGCCCGAGTTTAGCTATCGCACGGCTGTCTTTAAAAAAAGCTCGGCACTGATTCTGATTGTATTCTGATTATATGAAATCGAAGGGGATACTTTTCCTCAGCAACGGGCACGGGGAAGACGCGATTAACTGTCAAATTCTCAAAGCTTTGAGAGTATCTGGCGTGGATGTTGATGTTTCGGCGATGCCGGTTGTCGGTGACGGGGCTGCTTACCGCCGATCAACCGTGCCAATTATTGGGCCCACCAGTCAAATGCCGTCTGGGGGAGTTTTTTACATGAATCCCCTGTTTTTCCTCAAAGATATTGGGGCCGGGCTGATTGCTTTGACTTGGCAGCAATTGCAAGCTGTTTGGACGCATTCGCGCCACTGCGATTTGGTGGTGGCGACTGGGGATATTGTCGCCGGGGCGATCGCCCATGCCAGCAACCGCCCCTATATAATTTTTCTCTCGGCCCATTCTAGTTATTACGAGGGGCGAGTCAATTTGGGTTTAATCTTGTGGCAGTTGCTTTGCTCAGAGAAATGTCTGGCGGTTTTTACTAGAGATGCTTTGACTGCTGCTGACTTAAACCAACAGGGTTTAAAGAAAGCTCAGTTTGTTGGCAATCCTGTCATGGACAACCTCAATTCTACGGGCAAAGATTTGCAGTTAATACCCGGAGTTCGGACGATCGCCCTTCTCCCCGGTTCTCGCCTCCCGGAAGCCACCGACAACCTCGTTTTGCTGCTGGAACTGGTTAAAGAAATTGCTAGTAACTCTACTTTACCGGTGCAGTTTCGGGCTGCTTTAGTTCCAGCTTTGATGCCTGAATTAGATGATATTGCGGCGCGATCCGCATGGCAAATGCGATCGGGCAAGCTCATGTTTCCAACAATCAAACGGTCTTTTGCTGAACAAGAATTAGTCGAAGTGATGTGTTCAGCCGATGCTTTCGCCGATATTTTGCAGCAGTCGAGTTTAGTAATTGGGATGACGGGAACTGCTGTCGAACAAGCGGTGGGCTTGGGAAAACCTGTAATTGCAGTACCGGGAAACGGCCCTGCCTTTACCTATAGATTTGCGGAGGCTCAAAATCGGCTTTTAGGTGATTCCGTGCAGGTTATTGGCACACAACCAGCAAATTCTGATATTCTCAAGGAAGCTGCTTTGGCAGTCGATCGCACTTTGCAAGATGATAAATATTTAGCCAGTTGCATTCAAAATGGTTTAGAGAGAATGGGGCAAGCTGGTGGCAGCATAAAAATTGCTAATTATGTGGCAAACTATCTTGGTTATTGATTGTGGTAGGGTGCGTCAATCGATTTGAGATTTGAGATTTGAGATTTTAGAGGCGACCCCACGGATAAATGCGGGGGCTTGAGGATTTTCGATTTGGGATTGATTCCACGGATAAATCACGTGGCGCGTACCACCTTTGAAATTCGCTTGTCAGGTTTGAAATTTTCAAGCGTTACGGAAAGTCTAATTCTGACGCACCATTTATTTCCTGGTGCGTCAGTATGAGATTGTTGATTTGTCGCGAAAATAATTGTGGCTGACGCACCCTACTGCTCTTTCAACAACTCAGAAACAGTCTTAAATTCGTAACCTTTCGACTGCAAATCCTTGACAATCATCTCAGTTGCTGCTACGGTTTTCGAGCGATCGCCCCCGCCGTCGTGCATCACCACAATCGAACCAGAGCGCACATTGTCAATCACCCGATTTGCGATATCTTCCGCCGTGAGTGTTTTTTCATAATCGTGGGAATCCACATCCCACATAATCAGTTTTTTGTGCATTTGGGATAGCAAGTAAGACAAAACTACAAATCGCCTACCCCAAGGTGGCCGAAAACTAATACTGTCTTGCTTAACCCCAACTTCCTGCAAAAGTTTGTCGGTTTTTTCAATCTCAGACAGCAAAACTTCCTGGGGTTTAAACATCATATCTTTGTGAGAGTAGGAATGGTTTGCCAACTCATCTCCCCTCGCGAAAATCATTTTCACGATTTCTGGATGTTTCTCAATATTGCGACCGATTTCAAAAAAAGTTGCTTTAACTTGATAGCGATCTAAGATATCTAAAAGCTGATTTGTATATGGAGGATATGGCCCGTCATCGTAGGTGAGGGCAACAACTTTCACGTCGGTATCGGCGCGGTTGATGCCGAAATAATTGTGAAATTTAGTAACTTTAATCAACAGCGATACTGCGAAAAATAATGCTATTGTGAAAAGCAGAAACTTTTGTAAATTTTTACCGATTCGCATAGCTGCACGCACTCGATCGAGAATGAAATTGGATTGTTGTCAGATTACCACAATTGGGGAGCTGAATCCTTAAGATATTTTATCATTAATTATTGTCCGTTCCGAAATTTTTCAGTTTGGGCGATCGCACAATAGCTAGACGCTTCAAGTGCCAGTACACTTGTACCCTACATATAGCGTAAGTAAGTCCAGAGCAAAAAAGCAATAATAAAAGATCGGGAGTTGTAGGGGGGGTCAGACAAGGATTTATATTTGGAGCGACTTTACTGCTCCTCTCACCCGCTCCTCCCATGTTATATTTATTTGTATACTTAACTTTTTTAGGCAGCAATAATTCCCAACATGATTTCACTGCCAGATATCACAATTGTCAGCCAGATTTACGAAAGTGCTAATTCCCTCGTATACCGAGGCATCCTCAAATCTAATCAGCAACCTTTGATTTTGAAACTCCTCAAAGAGGATTACCCCACACCAGCCGAACTCTACCGCTATCAGCAGGAATACGAAATCACTCGCCGTCTCAACCTAGAGGAAACAATTAAAGCCTACGAACTGCGAAAATATGAAAACACACAAGTCATGTTGTTGGAGGATTTTGGCGGAGAGTCCTTAAAAATTCTGCTGGAACGTCGTACCTTTGCTTTACCAGAGTTTCTCCACCTTGCCATCCAAATCACAGATGCTGTAGGCAAAGTTCATCAAAAAAATGTCATTCACAAAGATATCAATCCATCTAACATTGTCTTGAATCCTCACACCGGACAATTAAAAATCATTGACTTTGGCTTATCTACCATCCTATCCCAAGAAAATCCCAGCCTCAAAAGTCCTAATCTTCTAGAAGGGACATGGGCTTATATTTCTCCAGAACAAACAGGACGGATGAATCGAGTAATCGACTACCGCACCGACTTTTATTCTCTTGGGGTTACTTTCTATGAACTGCTAACCAACCAGTTGCCTTTTGAATCCGTCGATGCCCTTGAGTCCGTCCATTGTCATATTGCCAAACAACCGACTCCACCTCATGAAATTCATCCAGAAATTCCCTTACCTGTCTCAGGAATTGTCATGAAATTAATGGCAAAAATGGCAGAAAATAGATATCAAAGTGCTTGGGGAATCAAGGCTGATTTAGACACTTGTCTCGCTCAATCTAGAACTGGTAAAATTCAATATTTTTCCCTGGGATACCAAGATATTTCTACTCAATTGCAACTCCCTCAAAAACTGTACGGGAGAGAATCACAGATAGAGTCCTTATTGGCTGCATTTGTTCGTGTAGCGTCTGGACAAGAGAAACAAGTAGAAACACGTTTAACAAATAACCTGAGTAACCCAACGACCACTCATTCACAAAATCTGCCCGTACAAAGAGCCACTGAACTTATGCTAATTTCTGGATACTCTGGTATTGGAAAATCAGCTTTAGTTCAGGAATTGTATAAGCTCATAACTCAAAAAAGCGGCTACTTTATTTCAGGTAAGTTTGACCAGTTGCAACGCGATATCCCCTATCAAGCTTTAGTCGCTGCCTTCCAAGAATTGGTGCGACAATTACTCACAGAAACTCAATCGCAATTACAACAGTGGCGAGAGAAGATTCGACGGGCATTAGGAATCAACGGACAAATTATAATTGATGTCATTCCTGAAGTTGAACTGATTATTGGCAAACAGAATCCCGTCCCCGAATTACCTGCCACTGAAGCTCAAAATCGTTTTAATTTAGTTTTTCAAAACTTGCTCCAAGTCTTTTGTCAAAAAGAGCATCCCCTCGTACTATTTCTAGACGATTTGCAATGGACAGACAGTGCTACCCTGCAATTAATCCAGTTGATAATGACTCATGCTAATACTCAATATCTGTTTTTGATTGGAGCTTATCGAGATAACGAAGTGAGTGCAAGTCATCCTGCCATGCTGACTTTATCTGAGATAAGCAAGCAGGGGATAGTGGTTAACCATCTCTCCCTTTCAACCCTAAATTTCAACCAGGTTAATGAATTCATTGCAGATACGCTGAAGACTGAGTGCATCCATACCCAAAGATTAGCCGAGTTGGTTTGGGACAAAACACAGGGAAATCCCTTTTTTGTCAAGGAGTTTCTGAAGTCACTTTATACAGAGCAATTCCTGAAATTTGATACTAATGCTGGGGCTTGGTCTTGGGATTTAGAACACATTATAACTAGGAACATTACTGATAATGTTGTTGAATTCATGTCCGGAAAAATTAAACTTTTATCAGAACCCACACAAAAAGTTTTACGGTTAGCCGCTTGTATTGGCAACAAATTTGATTTGACAACGCTTTCAACCATCAATGAAACTTCTCAAAAAGAAACGGCCAATGAATTATGGGATGCCATTCAAGCGGGATTGATATTACCGGTCGGGGATGAGTACAAATTTATTCAAGCAGACCTAGACTCGAATGACTTCAAAATTACTTATAAATTTGCTCATGACCGCATCCAGCAAGCCGCCTATTCCCTAATTCCCCCAGACGACAAGCAAGCGGTTCACTGGAAAATCGGGCAACTGTTGTTACAAAATACACCGCCACACATACTCCAACAAAAGATTTTTGATATTGTCAATCAACTCAACTTCGCTATTGAAGCAATTGACTTTCTGTTAGACAGAGATAAACTTGCTCAACTAAATCTGATTGCTGGCAAAAAAGCGAAGGCATCAGCAGCTTGGAAACCCGCCTGGAATTACTTAAAAATTGGTATAAATTGCCTGAGTGCAGATAGTTGGCTTCGTCAGTATGACCTAACTCTGGCACTTTATGTGGAAACAGTAGAAGCTGCTATCTTGAGTGGCCACGTGGAGGAAATGGAAAAATTGGCTGACATTGTGCTTCAACAAGCTACTTCATTGCTCGACAAAGTGAAAGTCTATGAAGTCAAGATTCAAGCCTATACAGCACAAAACCAACCGTTAGAAGCGATAGATACGGCGCTTTCAGTATTAAAGTTGTTGGGAATTCGCTTTCCAAAAACAACAACAAAATTAAATATTTTTTTTGAACTGGTGAAGACTAAGTTAAGTTTAGCAGGAAAGCGAGTTGAGGACTTGATCGACCTACCATTGATGACTAATCCTTATAAGCTAGCAGCGATGCGTATCCTCTCAAGTGTAGTTTCTGCTGCCCATTTTGCTTCACCTGAATTGCTACCGTTAATGGCGTTTAAACAGGTAAAGTTATCAATCAAATATGGGAATACTTCTGTGTCTTCTTGTGCCTATGCTACTTACGGACTAATTCTGTCTGGGGAAACCGTAGGAGACATTGAGACTGGTTATAAATTTGGGCAACTTGCTATTTTGTTACTAGATAAATTTAATACTAAAGAACTCACACCCAGAACCATATTTATTGTTAATTACTTTGTCAAACATTGGAAAGAACATCTTAGGGAAACTTTAAACCCTTTGCAGAATGCTTACTCCATCGCTCTGGAAACTGGAGACTTAGAATATGCAGCTTATGCAGTTTGTGTATACTCCTACCATTCCTATGTATTGGGGAAGGAATTGGCAACAGTCGAGGCAGAGATGGCAATGTACAGCAATACCCTCAGCCAACTGAAGCAAGAAACATCCTATTACTACAACCAACTCACTCGACAGGTTGTATTGAACTTGATGGGCCGGGCTGAAGATAAATGCCGTTTAATCGGTGAAAGCTATGACGAAACAAAAATGTTGCCTCTGCATATAGAGGCGAATGCTCAAAATCTATGTCGTTCCCTCTATTTTTTTAAGTTAGTTCTCTGCTATATTTTTCAAGACTATCAGCAAGCTATAGAAAATGCTAAATCCGCCGAAAAATATAGCGATAGCGCTGTAGGTACTATTCCTCTCTACCATTTCTACAATTCTTTACTTTATCTGGCTATCTATTCTGACGCACCAAAATCAGAGCAAAAACTCATCCTCCAGAAGGTTAAATCCAACCAGAAAAAGCTCAAGAAATGGGCTCATTTTGCTCCAATGACTCACCTCCATAAATTCTATCTAGTGGAGGCAGAGCGATATCGAGTTTTGGGTGAAAAGGCTAGGGCGATCGACTACTACGATCGCGCCATTGCCTTAGCCAAAGAACATGAGTACATCAACGAAGAGGCTTTGGCTAATGAACTGGCTGCCAAATTCTACATCGCTTGGGGAAAAGAGCAAGTTGCCCAAGCCTATATGACAAATTCTTACTACTGCTATTTACGTTGGGGCGCAAAAGCTAAAATGACTGATTTGGAACGACAGTATCCTGAACTTTTAAAGCGTTTTTCGACAGCCAATATGTCCATAAATTCGCGCAACAGCCTACCTACTACTTCTGGCAATACTTCAGGTGAACTCCTGGATTTGGCAGCCTTGATGAAAGCATCTGGGGCAATTGCCAGTGAAATTGAGTTGGATAAACTCCTCACGACTTTGATGAGAATCTTGCTGGAAAGCTGCGGCGCACAAACTGGCTATCTAATTTTAGAGTCTCAAGGACAACTGAAAGTCGAAGCGTCAGGTGAGGCTAACTCAGATCAAGTGATGGTGTTGCAATCTACTCCTATAGAAACTTGTCTGCCGGTGTCGATTATTCACTATGTTGAGAGGACTAAAAAAGGACTGATTGAAACCAATGTTGCCCGTGAAGGCAGATTTACCCAAGATGCTTATATCAAAACACACCAGCCCAAGTCTATCCTTTGCGCCCCTCTACTCAATCAAGGGCAATTAATTGGCATTGTTTACTTGGAAAATAATTTAGCAAATGGGGTTTTTACACCCGATCGCCTGGAAGTGATTCAATTGCTTTCGACTCAGGCGGCGATCGCCCTTACCAACGCCAGACTCTACACTCAGCTACAATCGACGCAAAATCGCCAGAATAAATTCCTTAATGCCATTCCTTTTGGCATATCCGTTCACGACGCGAAAGGACAACTGGTTTTCGCCAATCCAGTTTCACAGCAGTTACTGAATATTCAAGATTTACCCAAAGCCGAAATCGAGCAACTCTCAAAAACCTATCACGTTTATCGGGCAGGCACAGACCAAATGTATCCAGTGGAACAGCTACCCTTGGTGCGATCGCTTCGCGGTGAAAAAACATGGGCGGATGATTTGGAACTGCACTACAGTGAGCGAATCGTTCCCTTAGAAGTAACTAGCACGCCAATTTTTGATGAGACGGGTAATGTAGAATATGCGATCGCAGCTTTTCAAGATATTAGCGATCGCCAGCAAGCACAGATTACGCTCATTGAAAATGTCCGTTTAGAACAGGAAATTCGCGAGCGCAAAAAAACAGAAGAAGCTCTGCAGCAGAGCGAGGCACGCTACCTTGGTATTCTCGAAGACCAGACAGAACTGATTGCCAGGTATCTGCCAGATGGTACCGTTACCTTTGTCAATGAAGGCTTCTGTCGATTTTTTGGACTGACAAGGGAACAACTCATCGGGCATCACTACGCACCTGTCGTGTTTGAAGAAGACCGCGAATATATAACCAGACTCGTTAATTCCATTAGCAAAGACAATCCCGTTGTCACAATTGAAAATCGGGTGATTGTTAGCTCCGAAGTGCGTTGGACGCAGTGGGTTAACCGAGGGATATTTGATGATTCCGGTTGCCTTGTTGAATTACAGGCCGTAGGACGAGATATCAGCGATCGCAAAAAAGCCGAAGCAGAACTCGAACGGGCAAAAGAAGCCGCCATTGCCGCCAACCTCGCCAAAAGCACTTTCCTTGCCAACATGAGCCACGAATTGCGAACTCCCCTGAACGCCATTCTAGGTTTTTCTCAACTGATGAATGAGGATACAAATCTGTTAAATGAACAAAAAGAGAACCTTAACATCATTCAGCGCAGTGGAGAGCATTTATTATCTCTAATTAATCAGGTGCTTGACCTTTCCAAAGTTGAAGCTGGAGGCATGACGTTATCTGAAAATAATTTGAACATTCATCAGTTTTTAGCTGAAATCGAGGAGATGTTTGCGTTGAAAGCAAACGCTCAAAGCTTACACTTACGATTTGAATGTGCGACCGATGTTCCTAAATATATCTGCGCTGATGAAGTTAAGTTGCGGCAAGTGCTGATTAATTTTCTCAGTAATGCCGTTAAGTTTACCTCTTCGGGAAGCGTGTCTTTAGAAGTAAAAAATAAACAGGTAAAAGCCCAAAGTGAAGCCGGAACCAAAACAACCAACAACCAACAACCAACAACCATTACCTTTGAAGTAAAAGATACGGGAGTTGGTATTGCGGCAGAGGAACTCGAGAATCTATTCAAACCCTTCGTGCAAACAGCATCCGGTCAAAAAGTACAGCAAGGAACCGGATTAGGACTGACCATTAGCCGTCAATTTGTCCGCTTGATGGGAGGTGAAATAACAGTCATTAGTCACGGTAAAGCTTTCACCCCTGGAATGCCTCTCAAGGAATTTTTAGAACACACAACGGGCACAACATTTAAATTTGACATTCCTGTGGGCATCGCTGATGCCAGCGCCATTCAAAATCAACCCCACAGTCGTCGCGTCGTTGGCCTAGCGCCTAACCAACCCCAATATCGCATCTTAGTAGTGGACGATCGAGATTACAATCGGCAACTGTTAGTTAAACTCCTCCAACCTGTTGGTTTTGAGGTGCAAGAAGCGAGTAACGGTATTGAAGCCCTTGAAATTTGGGATTCATACTCACCCCATCTGATCTGGATGGACATGAGAATGCCAGTTATGGATGGGTATGAAGCCACGAAACGCATTAAAGGCACCCTTAAAGGTCAAGCTACTGCTGTTATTGCTATTACTGCTAGCGTGTGGGAAGAAGAAAAGGCAGTTATTTTATCCGCTGGTTGTGATGATTTTGTGCGAAAACCGTTCCACACAGAAGCCATCTTTGACATCATGGCTAAACATTTGGGAGTCGGTTATATTTATCAGGATAAAGAGCTAGCGTCTTCCCCTTCTAATGTGACTGGAGAACCGTTAAATTTCACTAATTTATTAGCAGCGAGGTCAAAAGAATGGATTGTAAAATTGCATGAAGCAGCTATTGACGCGGATTCGGAATTAGTGTCTCAACTCCTTAAGGAGGTTCCTGAATTTCACCCTTTCGAGCTTCAGACTCTCAGGGGTTGGGTGACGAAGTTTCAGTTTGAGAAGATTCTCGATTTAACTGAACCCTTGGTGGGTGAATCTTGATATTTTTAGGAATTACACAGGGGTGGTCAGAAACCGGGTTTTTTTACGAGAAGACGCCTTACAGCCCGTAGATACGCTAAAAAACCCGGTTTCTAGCCGTGGGAGTGCGTAAGTCCCGTTTATCTCATATGTTGCACCATTCTCCAGAACAGGCAAGATGCCTGTTCCACAAAAAGTGCATTTTCTTGTGGGGTGGGCATCCTGCCCGCCCATAGAAGGGTTATTGAGAATGGTGCAATATTTCAGGTTTATGCTATTTGATGCTAGCACGCGGTTGGTTCTGTTCAATCATTGACTTTAATGCCGACTGTTTTAAGTCTGTAAGATCGCGGATGGTAATTGAGCAACCGTCTCCCAATCTCACAGCAGTGAAATAATAGCATTTACCAAGGTAGTCACTTTCTAGATGAACCTCTCCTTCAAGCGATTCTCCAGTCTCAACAACTTCTACTAATAAATCAAACAATCCGGGACTCAACTGATTAAGCAGTTTTTTCAGAACGGGTTCGCCCGCCAGTTCTGTTCGTTTTTTCCCTAAGAGTCTGGCAAAAACAGGGTTAACTACCAAGCAGCGAAAATCTTCAATTTCTCCAGCAATATCCGCCCTCACCGCCTCCACTGCGGCTATTCCATCCAGAGATGAGTTTAGCAAATTTGCCAACAGGGCGCGAGATTGGTAGGCAATTTCAGCGGTTTGCTGGTGTCGAGCGAGTGCTTCTTTAAGCTGGCGTTTTTGGTGCTGAATAGTGACCTGAGTTTCGAGGCGAACTAGCACTTCTTCCAACTGAAAAGGTTTAGAAATGTAGTCAACTCCCCCTACCTTAAAAGCTTTAACTTTATCAAATACTTGGTCAAGTGCGCTTAAGAAAATAAGCGGAATTTCTGAGGTGTTTTCATCGGATTTGAGGGCTTCGCAAACTTGATAGCCGTCCATGTCTGGCATTTTAATATCCAGCAATATAGCATCGGGAGAATGATTGCGAACTGTCCTCAAGGCCATCGTACCATTGGTGACGCAGCGAACTTTATACCCATGCTTAGTCAGAAGTTCTGTGAGAAAATGCAGATTTTCTGGGAGGTCATCAACAATTAAAATGTTACCTTTACAAGTTTCTAATTCATCGCTGTCACTTCCTCCGGCCGCAGGGATCTTGATAAGTTTGCCTTTTGTATCGACGATCGCACTTGTGGTGCTTTGCTTCTCTAGCAGAGAGCGGAAGTTATTTTTAGTAACTTTTTCTCCCATTACGTCTGAAAGCCGCTGCCACAGGATGGCAGCTAAATCTTTGATATGTCCTATGCTCAGGTACAAGCTGTCAGCAAGTACACTATAAGTTGCGTTTTCCCAAGCAGCTTTTAAGATTTCTTTTTCCAGCAAACTTAAGGGTTTACTTGTCTTGGACTCTAAGGCTGCTTCGATAAATTCTAGGGCTTCTTCAAAAGTCATGTACTAATCAATCTCATCGGGTAAGGTTTTTAAGTTTTGCACCCTAGCTTTGAGTTATGCACCGTAGTAAGTCGGTGGAGAAATTTCTAATAGATATTATGACAGACTTATTGACAATTACGATCCGGGCGATCGCCCCCGATCGTGATTCCACCTTGTCGAAACCCGAAAAAGGGGATCGCGGCCGCCTAATTCTTTGTGAGGGCGATGGCTTAAACCGTTTAATTGCAAGGCTTTTAAGTTGCTTGTCACCCCGTCAGCTCCAAATGATCCGACTTTTCCGACTTTACGATCCGACTTTTCCGACTTGCTTTAGGCCGATATGCCAAACATACTATTAATAGCATCTACCAAAAGACATAGAACAGTACGAGTCATGCTGTCGATCGGCTCTATCTAAAGATAGATAGCAAAACCAGGGCGTCCGACTTTTCCGACTTTATGAGCCGACTTTCCCGACTGACAGGGGCGGAGGAGGGGATCCCTGATACAGACATGGAAAGGATGCAGCCTCAAAAAAAGAGCAACTGAATCCAATCTTTATCCGTATAAATACTGAGACCACACTCAGCTAGATGTTTGCGGGATTGGGGTGCAACGAAAAAAGCAACAGAGGAATGTTCCTTCACATCTATCTTTCACCACCTTTAAAATCATGTCAAATTCTCAATCGGTTATTGCAACAGACATTCGGTGTTGTCCTGAAGATATAGAGAAAGCATTTTGGCAGCTATGGCAGCAGAATCGAGATTATCTTTACCGTTGCTGTCTCAGGTGGATGGGGGGGAATCCTGCTGATACCGAAGAAGTGCTCAGTCGCGCCATGCTCAAAGCTTGGGAGAAATTACCACACTATGCCGAAAAAATCACCAACCTCCGAGCTTGGCTGATCCGCTTAACCCATAATCTATGTATAGATATACACCGAGAACGCCGCCGGAAAGCAATGCAGATCGAGGATATTGAAGAAGTAGCTGCTACAGGAAGCTCAGCAGTTATTTCTGGTTTGAACTCTCCTGAAGAAGCACTTCTACATGATGAGTTGGGACAGTACATTCGCCGCGCTATTGATACTCTTCCTTCTCGATTACGCAATCCGTTTATCCTGCGTTACTGCCACCAGATTGCCTATCAAGATATTGCCCAACAACTTGCTCTCTCGCTCAATAACGTTTACAAGCGCATCCAACAGGCACGAGATATTCTGCAAAAGCGTTTGAGCAGGTATTTGTCAGGGTTGGATGATGCTTTGTTAGATTCCTCCGAGTCGTCTAAAAAGGGGGACGTTGCCTCGATGGGCGATGAATTTACTGTAGGGGTAGTGCCCCCGTGCCTACCCCGTCAAGATTGTGGGGCAGCCACGGCTGGGACAGCCACGGCTGGGGCGATCGCGGCTGGGACAGCCACGGCTGGGGCGATCGCGGCTGGGACAGCCACGGCTGGGGCAACCACGGGGGGATTGCCCCTACAATTCAATGAAACGATCGCATCCGACTCGATCGCCCCCATCCCTCAAAACATTGGCGAGACAATTAATTATCAGGTAACAGCAATATGTCTAGAAACACTACACTCCGGGTGGTATCCCTCACTCAGTCCTCTGGGGTGGAGTTGAATGCTTACCTGGTTTTAGACGAAAAGTCCGCCCGAATTGACCAGAAGCTGAAAACATTAAGTGAGTACGTGCAGCAGTATCCTTCTGGGTGGAAGAAACGGTTGGAATTGGCGAATCTGCTGTATGCAATGGGTCGTATTGAGCAGGCGGTTGAGGAGTATCGCCAAGTGATCGATCGGCAGCAACCATTGATTGGCGTGCGGTTGCAATTGGGGAAACTCTTGCAGCTTATGGGACGAAAGGTTGAGGCAGTAGGGGTTTATGAAAGTGCCTTGGCCAATGCACGCAATGAGGCGACTCGACAGCATATCAGCGGATCGATCGCACTCTGTAGAAATGACACTCAGGCAGCGATACTGGCTTTTGAGTCGGCGGCTTCCCTAGAAGCAGATAATGCGGCTCACTGGCTGGCCTTGGGGCAGGTGCAAATGGGGAGAGGGGATGCGGTTGCAGCTTTGCGATCGTTCGATACGGTTTTGTCACTGAGCCCGGATGATGTTGTAGCGCTGATTGACAGCTACGACGCGAGTCAGGCGGTGGGGAACGTGCGCCAAGCGCAGCGGCGGTTGAGCAAAGCGCTAGAGGTGGCTCCGGGTGATTTCCGAGCGCTCAAACGACTGGCGGATACTCGTTGCCGGATGAGATTGGTATCGGGTGAGGAAGGCAAACAGACTAAACAGATAATTAGTTCTGTGCTGCAACAGGCTCCTGATGCGGCGGATGCCCGCGAGTTGCTGGCATATTATCACCTTTTCCGGGAAGAGTGCGCTAACGGGATTGGGGTGTTGGAACGGTTTACTGAGGAACACCCGAATCATCCTAGGGGTTGGTATTCCTATGGGCGGTGCTTGTTCCATACGGGGGAATATCAGAAAGCGGCTGAGGCGATGCTGAAGGCTTATCGTCTGTATCCGCAGGATTGTGAAATTTATCGGGCGTTGTGCGAGATTTTGCCTTTAACCTCTCCCCCAGTTCCTCTCGATCCCCCCCAGCCCCCCTTAAAAAAGGGGGGAGCTAGAGCAGGCAAAGTCTTCTAATTCCAAGGGGGGAACTCCTCTGGAAGTCCCCCTTGTTAAGGGGGATTTAGGGCGATCGAACCGTCAAGTAACCCTGACATCAATAGTAGAAGAGATGCTCGATCGTTTTCCCGATCGCTGGAGTGTTTGGACGACGGCGGGGCGGGTGTTGGTGGAAAGTTTTCAGGAGATTGAGCGAGGGTGTAGTGTTTCTGTGCGGGGGACGCAACTTGAACCGCAGTTACCTGATGCTTGGTTTAGTCATGGGCGGGTGTTGGCACTGGCGGGGAAACACCGGGAAGCGGTGGAGGCTTTGGCGCAAGGATGGCAGTTGTTACCAGAAGATGGGGGTTATCTGCAATCGGTGTCTGCTGCGGTGTGGCTGGGGGAGAGTTATGGAATGTTGGGGGATGAGGTGGCGAGTCGGAAATGGTTGGAAAAGGCTTGTCAGTCTCAGGAATTGATGGAGTTTGACCCGGCTATGGCTGGTTACTGGCAAGGAAGAGCGTTGTTGGGGTTGGGGGATGTGACGGAGGCTGTGGAGGCTTATCGAAGTGCGCTGAGTCGGCGGTTGCTATACCCTTTTCGCGGGGAGGTTGAGGAGGCTGTGAAACGGTTGAAAGGTAAGACGCGAAAGGGCGATCGGGCTAAAGCGTAGATCCTTGACTTCTTAGGGAAGTCGGGGATCTGAACCTCTCAGAGTGCATTGAGTTAGGAAAAAACAGCCTCTAACTCGAAAAATTCAGAAATAGACCTCTGGATTCGTCTTATAGGTGTAGAGACAAAAATACAATAAAGGAGAAGATTACCATGTGTATAATAGTAGCAAAAAGACGGTACTGCCGCTTATAAAAAACATTATCTTATCAGAAAATTTTTAGTGAAAAAAGCTGATAAGATAAGACCACAAATCTAAGCCGAGTGGAAAATTACCACTCAGTTAAGTCAGGAGTAGGGTGGGCAATGCCCACCCTACTTAGTAAGGAAATATCCAGATAATAACTGCCCAAGTAAAAGTATAAATCGTGCCTGTAGACAAACTCCCATAACCTATGGAAATTATTTGGTTTTTTACAATACTCCGGACAGTTTTTAAGCAGCCAGAGTACCATAAGACAAGACTGAAGGAAGGTTAGGGTGATTTAAAATC
>NZ_JAUBOY010000084.1:0-15292 GCF_036700465.1 Microcoleus sp. T3_A4
TGCACTCACTTTTTTCACTTCTCTATTTTATTGCGATCGCATTCCTCTTTAAAAACTGTCCGGAGTATTGATATAAACATGATCTATTAATATTTTACCTTCAGCAATTAACTGATTTAAATTCCACCCTAAAGAGGCGACGTTTTGGGTAATTTCTGACGCAGTTTCTTCAAAGGTGACTAAAACGCCTGGTTCTCCGTACCGCGTTGCTCCGCGCACGAGAAACTCCACACCAAATAAGGTCTTACCGCAACCCGCTGACCCGCAGATTAAGGTTGGTCGGCCTTGGGGCAAGCCTCCATCGGTGATTTCATCGAGTCCCTGAATTCCCGTTGGGCATTTGGATAATTGTAACTCTTGAGTTTTTTCCATAAAAAATTAAAAATTCCTTTTTGATAGGAGTTACATAAGCGCACAACTATCCTACCTCTGACACTCTAGGAATCTGTGCTCTTGTCTTGATTACCTGTATAGGATTAACAATAGCACATTTTCTCACTTGAGTATCCATAGCTTTTCGTTTCTTAATGGAATCGTCAGCATATGGCGGATTACATCGTGGGGGAGAATCTCACTTTTGTAGCCAAGCAAGCTAGAGATCTAAGTTTTGAGGCAGAAGGCACGAGGAAGAAGGCAGGAGCCAGAAGAAGTGTTGTTACAAATATGAGATGCTCCCCATCGCAACCATTCTTGAGTTGATAAGATATGCCCGAATCAAATTTGCCACTTTGTCTTAAGTGGAGATCGAGTTTTCTTCTTCTGAGGCAGTAATGGCTCGATAATTCCCCACTCTTTATCACTCAAATCGCTGAAATACCAAATGTTTCATATCACTTCCGGTTGTACCGTCAGGTGATTGTTGACTGTAGAAGGAGGGGTGGAAAAACTCAATGGTTGAGTGTTAAATGTTGACTGGATTTTATTATTTCGATGCAACCGGAAACGATATCACTTTTACCTGTTTGAATCCACCTATTATCTGTGCATTTGACTCGGTCGCCTAAAAGATATCAAATGGGTTTTATAGAGGAATGCGATCGCAGTTATTTACCGACGGGTGCTACAGCACCGCTTTGTAACACAGGAATTTCAATGCGGAACTCTGCTCCTTGATGGGGTTGAGAGAAGCACTGGAGTAAGCCACCATGCTTATCAACTACAATTTGATAGCTGATGGATAGTCCTAATCCAGTTCCTTTACCAATTGGTTGGGTGGTGAAGAAGGGATTGAACACCTGTTGTCTAACAGTTTCCGTCATCCCTGGTCCATTGTCTTGAACTTGAATCACCACGTTTTTAGAACAACCGGGCCCAGTTTCGTTTGTGACTAGCTTAGTCCGAATAGTGATGCGACTGGGATTTGTTTGGATGTCTTTTCTAGAACGCTGATTGTCGTAGTTTTCTAAAGCATCAATCGCATTTGCCAGAAGATTCATAAAGACTTGGTTCAACTGTCCCGCATAGCACTCTACTCGCGGTAAGTCGCCGTACTCTTTGACAATTTCAATAGCAGGATGAGCCGGATTTGCCTTGAGTCGATTTTGCAAAATCATCAATGTGCTGTCAATTCCCTCGTGGATATCAACTGGCTTCATTTCTGCCTCATCTAGCCGCGAGAAGTTTCGTAGCGACAGGACAATTTGACGAATGCGATCGGCTCCTACCTTCATTGAAGTCAGGATTTTGGGTAAATCTTCACTAATGAAGTCCAGCTCGAACTCTTCAATTTTTTCCTGAATTTCGGTATTAGTTGGATAGGTTTGCTGGTAAAGCTGAATCAACTGTAGTAAATTTTGCGTGTAGTCGGCAGTATGGCTCAGGTTGCCATAGATAAAGTTGACTGGATTATTAATTTCGTGAGCAACACCAGCAACCAGTTGCCCCAAACCTGACATTTTCTCTGCCTGAATAAGCTGTGCCTGAGTTTGCTGTAAGGTTTTGAGTGCAACCTCAGCTTCCTCTTTTGCTTGCCTTAACGCAGATTCGGCTTGCTTGCGCTCAGTAATATCCAGTGCCAAGGATGCGACTCCAACAATATTTCCACCATCCCCTACTAAAGGCGTATTGAACCATTCGCAAATAATGATTTTGCCGTCTTTCGTAAAATTTTCATTGACGCTGTAGCGTCCTCCGGCCTCAATCAACAGCTCGTTCATAACTTGATTGACTATCTTTCTGGTAGGCGCAGGCACAATTAATTCTGCGGGATGGTGTCCGATCGCCTCTTTCGCCGTGTAACCAAAAATCTGCTCGGCCGCTGGATTCCAAGCAGTGACTTTAAAGTTTAAATCCCATTCCACAACTGCCAGTGAACTTTGGCGGAATAGATAAGATAGTCGCTGTTCCGACGTTTTGAGTTCCTCTTCTGTCTGTTTCCGTTGAGTAATGTCAATCCCTGTTTTGATGATGTACTCAATTTCACCTTCATTATCCAGTAAAGCAGTATCTGACCAGGCAATGAGTCTGAGTTGTTGATCTTTGCTCACCCAACTGCCTTCATACTGCTGGGGAAAATTACCAGATTGTAAAGACTCAAAAGCAGTTTTGGCAAGTCCTGCTAAGTCTGAGGTCGGGAACAATTCCCAAATGTAGCGCCCTTTCACTTCACTAAATGAGTAATGAGTCATTTGTTCGCAAGCTCGGTTAAAGCGAACGATTTGTCCCTGCGGGTCGAGCACAACTACCAGGGCACCTGCAATTTCAAGAATTGCTGAAACAAAATTGCGTTCCACTTCAAATGCTTTAATCAGTTCCTCTAACTGGATTGCCATATTGTTAAAGGCGATCGCCAATGTCCCCAATTCGTTTTGGCTGTCGATGTTGACCCGCGTCTCTAATTGCCCCGCACTGAGTTCAGTAGCTGCCGTGGTTAAGCGCTGTAGCGGCACCACAATTTGCCGAATAAATAGATACCCAATGCCAACAGCGACGATCGTCACCAGCGTCAATGAGCCTCCCATAATTGAGAGCATTTGGTAAACGGGAGCATAGGCCTCAGCCGTTGGCAGTTCTACAACCACATTCCAATTCACGCTCCGAACTAAGGCACTGGCTCCCAATACTTCTACCTGCTTTAGACCCTGATAAACATTAAGGTGCTTAGTATTTTCGGATGCTTTCAAGAATTGAAAAAAGGGGCGCTTAGAAATATCTTGAACTTGAAAAGTTTCTGGCTTACTACCCTTTTGAGCAATGAGAAAATTACGCTCATCAACTACATAGACATAACCCGTCTTACCAACATCTGTTTGGGAAACAATAAACCAGAGAAAGTTGAGATTTACCTCTGCTAATAGCACCCCATCCACCTCATCTCGCTCATTCCGAATCGGAACCGCCAGAAGGGTGGTTGGTTGGTGATTTGTAGGATTAATTTCTACAGGACTGACATAATCTTCCTGTTGTTTAAAAGCACGAATAAACAGTGGCGAATTGGCTGGATTTTCTAATTTAAGCGGTTTATAGGGTGAAACTGACGCAACAACTTTTCCCTTCCTGTTCAAAATGGCAACTGCTTCATAAGCATCATTATGACGAATCAACCCTTCCAACAGGCTCTGCTGCACTTGAGGTTGAAAGTTGGTGAGTCCTTTGACCCTAGCTAAATAGCTCAGTTTTCGTTTCAAGTCATCTAGATAATTATCAATCTGCCCTCCTGCTGTCTGGCTACGCGCTTGTTGGAGCGATCGCGATTGCTGGATCTGCGCCTGAAAGCTGAGGTAGATCAGCAAGCCACCTGTGGGCAGTAAGCTCAGAAGAACCAAAAATATCAAACCATAGCGGAGCTGATTTGCAATAGAAAAGAAGCGTTGCCAAGGATGAGAACGAGAACTTCTGGCGATCGGCACAGCGCGATCGTTGCGTTGATTTTGCATCGGACTTAAAGATCAATATTGGTAAATAAATTAATGCGCGCACTAAGGAGACACATCAATTTGGCCAGTCGTCACAGCTTCTCGGATGGTCTTGAAAGTGTCCTCTTCCTGAGACGTGAGACTACCACGGAAAGGGGCAAAGTCGTAGATCTTTTCCTTGAGCCCAAACTTGTAAAGTTTTCCTTCCCAGCGACCTTGCTGGGTTAACACTGCCACATTTAGCACAAGATTGGGAATGTCCTGCAGAACGCTAGTGAGGACTTTGCCGGGAGCCACTTCATACTGATCCTTTGTCCTACCAATCACAAAGACTCCTGGCTTTTGCGAAACGGCTATTAGCGCGGCTAACCCTGCCTCACCCGCGTTGAAAGTCAAAACATCTACTCCAGAGGCAACCATATCCGTTGCAATTTTGGTGGCTTTTTCCGTATCAACCCAAGAATCTAGAAAAGCAGTGGAGGCTTGAACAGAGGGATTCGTTGCCTTGACTCCCCGCCTAAACAAGGCTTCTTCTTCTTGGTAAACGGGATAAGGTTCACCCACAATATAGCCAACTTTATTGCTTTTGGTCTTCATGGCAGCCAAAGCGCCTGTGAGGTACCCCACTTCACCCGATCGAAAGGCAACAGCCCCTAAATTTCTGTTATTCCCTGGATGCGTTGTAATCAGGGCAAATTTCGTGCGTGGAAATTCTTTAGCGAGCTTTTCGGCAGTTGTGGAATAGGCACCACTGGCGGCAATTATCAGGTCATAGCCGGACTGGGCATATTTGCGAATGGTAGCTTCACTATTTTCACCGTCAATACTGTCAGTAATGTCTACCTCAGCATTAAATTTATTTTTGATTAGATTCAATCCTTCAAAGCAAGCTTGATCCCAACTTTGGTTGTCTTTGGCGCCTGTGGTGAGCATTGCCACTCTAAAGCTGCTAGAGGTGCTGGCTTCAGGGGCAGAGTCTACGTTCGGAGTCGATCGACTGCAACTGATCGCAAAAAATAGAGCTAGAGCCGCCAGAGTCATTTGTTTCAAGAGAGATTGAATCCGCATAATAGCTTTTCGCAGCAAGGTTACTTTTTCTACCCCCATAAAATTTGTTGAACCGTATCTCAACAATCTTCACAACTCTTACTGTAGCTGGGATTTAATGACTCTGGCCGATTCAGCGTACGACTCATTTAACCTCAAAAACAAGTAAGGACACGGCACTGCCGTGTCCTTACAACTCTAACCTGCAATTAACCGAATTTGTTTGCTCTTACTTAACAAACAGCATTTCTTGATAAGTAGGCAGCGGCCACAAATCATCAGCCACTTCACCTTCCAGAGCATCCGCATACTTGCGAACCTCATCCATCAAAGGACGAATTGTTTGCGAAGCATATTGCATATGGTCTTCTGTCGAAGCAAAATCGTGCTTGCTCAAAGCAGCACTCAATTTGCTGGCAGTATCAATCATGGACTTAACCAGCACCGCTACTTTTTCGGCACTTTCCTTTTCCAGTTCAATCCCAATCTCTTTCAATTTAGAAATCGTTCCAGAAACTTCAGCTAAATACCTCAAAGCTGCGGGGTAAATAATGGTTTTTGCCATGCTTATTACCAGTTTTGCTTCGACTTCAATTGCCAGCAAATACTGCTCAGCATAAACATCGTAACGGCTTTCCAATTCAACTGGAGTCAGAACACCTGTCTTTTCAAACAAGTCTTCAATGTATCCTTCCTTCAACACGGGTAAAGCATCTGCCGTAGTCCGCAAGTTAGCTAAACCCCGTTCCTCAACGGCCATTTTGTGCCATTCTTCCGAATAGCCGTCGCCACCAAATACAACCGCACCGTGCTCGTCCATCACTTCTTTGAGAATGGTTTGGATGGCAGCATTCAGTTCAGTTCCGTTAGCCAAATCGCTTTCTAATTTGTTAGCAATCCAGTCCAAAGAATCTGCAAGAATTGTATTCATCGCCACCAGCGGCCCGGAAACAGACTGACCGGAACCTACTGCCCGGAATTCAAATCGGTTTCCAGTAAAAGCAAAGGGCGAAGTCCGGTTTCTGTCTCCAGCATCCTTCATGAAAGTAGGCAGTGTTTCTACACCTAAGTTCATAATTCCCCGACCTTTAGAGTCCTTAACTTCTCCCCGGCTAATTTGCCCGAAGATATCTTCTAATTGCGAACCCAAATAGACAGAGATAATTGCTGGTGGAGCCTCATTTGCCCCCAATCGGTGGTCGTTGCTGGCAGTAGCAACTACCGCGCGCAGTAGCGGCCCGTATTTGTGAACTCCGCGAATCACAGCGCCGCAGAAAACTAGAAATTGTATGTTCGAGTGCGGTGTATCGCCGGGGTCTAATAAGTTTCCTTGGGTGGCATTGCCGACCGACCAGTTGACGTGTTTGCCAGAACCGTTAATGCCGGCGAAAGGCTTCTCGTGCAGCAAACACATAAAACCGTGTTTCTTCGCAGTGTTGCGGAGAATTGTCATGGTTAATTGTTGGTGGTCGCTGGCGACGTTTGCTGCTTCAAAAACTGGTGCAATTTCAAACTGACCGGGAGCTACTTCGTTGTGGCGAGTTTTGGCAGGAATTCCCAGCCGGTACATTCTTTCTTCTACTTCCTGCATGAAGACTTGAACGCGCTCTGGAATCGCTCCAAAATAGTGGTCGTCAAATTGCTGACCTTTGGCAGGAGGTTTGCCAAACAAGGTGCGACCTGCTAGCAGTAAATCGGGGCGGTTGTTGGTGAAATTGGCATCTACCAGGAAGTATTCTTGTTCGGAACCGCAACTGGAATTTACCGGAGCAACTTCGGTATTGCCTAATAGCTTTAACACTCGGGTTGCTGCTTTGTTCATGGCGGCAATGGAACGCAACAGCGGCGTTTTCTTGTCTAAGGCTTCACCTGTCCAGGAGATGAAAACAGTGGGAATGCACAATGTCATGCCGTTGTCTGTTTCCATGACATAAGCAGGGCTGGTGACATCCCAGGCTGTATATCCGCGAGCGGCGGCGGTGGAACGGATGCCACCGTTGGGGAAGGAGGAGCCATCGGGTTCGCCTTGTACGAGAACTTTCCCTGCAAATTCTGAGATGACGGAGCCGTCGCCTTGCACTGAGATGAAACCGTCGTGCTTTTCGGCGGTACCGTTGGTTAGCGGGTAGAATACGTGGGCGTAGTAGAGGGCTCCTTTGGAAATAGCCCAATCTTTCATTGCTACTGCAACTACATCAGCTACGGAAGGATCGAGTTTTTGGCCGGTTTGAACGGTGTTTTTTACTGATTTGAAAATGCTTTTGGGCAGACTTTCTTGCATCTTGCTCAGAGTAAAAACGTCTGTTGCCCACATATCTTCGAGCCGCTTGGGAGGCCGACCCGGCATCAGTTTGCGGTTGACGATTTGAGAAATTGCTTGAACGCGCGATTCGTTTCCACTCATGGTTATTTTTATTGGTATTGCGGGACGAGTAATTGAGAAAAAATAGATGTTAGCAAAAGTCTAACGATTGACGAATATGTTGGATTTACCCAACGTTTTTAGTCAAAGCTAACTTTTGGGAGAATGCCTTTTTGACAGACTCTAAAAGATTGGAGGAGCGAGGCGCAATGACTTCGCCGTCCATCGGGTGTGACAATCCAGTGTGAGATGCGGTTGGATTGCGGTTATTAGCAAGAAGATAGATGGCAAGAGCCTGTACAAACTTGAGTCAACATTATAGATGTCTGCACTGCACAAATTTAGTAACTAATCTTCACCCTGGTCAGCTCAAAAATTTTGTGCGAATCAATTCCGATGAATTCAGGTCAAAACTACTTATGGTTTTTAACGGTTCGACGATCGATAAATCGCAGTCCAGCAAACAACGCACTCGTTTAGGGGTTTTGGAGAATTATGGAGAGTACACAATCTACACTTGGAGAGTTTAAACAATCATTAACCAAATAAATGTATTGTAGGCTACAGAATTTTAGGTTTTTTTCACAAAGGTCGATCGCACCAAGCGCACACAACCACAGGATTTCAGTTTAACAGGACGCGGGGTGCTGAAACTGAGGGGCGATCGTACATTTACCGGACTTATCCAGGGATACTATATATACTGTGCCAAGAAAAGGATCTCACTTTGGCGTTGCTAAATTCGGGTATGAAATTTGTAGGGGCAATCCCCCGGTGGTGGCTGTACCGCTGGCGGGGTCAGCTTTTATTCAGCAGCCACACAAAACTTTTCCAGCGCAGTAATGGGGATTTCTATGAATTTAAAATGAAGAGACTTAGAGCAATAGTTCAGACAGTTTGAGACGCAGTTTATTGAGCATAAATTAGTAAAATTTAAAGTTTTATTTAACTCGTTGGTAATCCGAAGACTTCAGAAAATGAGCCAAAAAACGTTCTGTGTAGTACAAAGCTAATTGATTGCTCGGGCCATTAAAAACTGCATCAAAGGCGTGTTCAGCCCAAGGAATTTCGAGCAAAATAGCCCGCTCGCCCGTGGCTCGCAATCGTTGGTAGAGCGATCGACCAAACTTGGGCTGAACGATATGGTCGCGACCTGCATAAACCAGTAGAGAAGGGGGAAGATTGGGTTTAATATAATTTATGGGAGAAGCCCGACGGTAAAGCTCATTGAGTTCGTCTGGCGTTCCTCCCAGAAAGGCGCGCAAGACGGCTCGAACATTTATGGCATCAGGAAAAGGTGGGTCATTGTATCCCCGGAGCAGGTCATTTGGCCCGTAATAGTTGACCACTGCTCGAACTGGAAGCACACTAGAATCATAAGCAGTTAGCATTGCTAAATGGGCACCTGCAGACCTTCCCATCAGAGCAATTCGATCGAGATCGATTTCCCAATCAGCAGCATGAGTTTTTATATAGGAAAGAGCGGCTTGTACGTCCTCAAGCTGAGCAGGAAATCGATACTTGGGAGCGTGGCGGTAATCAATTGCAACCACACAATAGCCTTGAGCGGCCATATAACGGCTGAATTCCTCATTGGAATCGGGATTGCCTCTCTGCCAAGCTCCCCCGTAGAGCGTGATAATCGCCGGATATTTGCCAATTTGCATCGGCCGATAAAGGTTTAGTTGCAGTGAAACTCCGTCAGGGTTGGCAAATACAATAGCCCGATCGATCCTAACGTCTCTGATGGGAATTCCTCGGAAGGCATCTGCGAGGATAAACGGTTGAGGGCGTAGCTGGGCGCGATCGGCTTGAGGAATCGCTGCTAAATAGTTTTTCCCTAGAACAGCTTGCATTTGGGTAGCTATGGCTGCATTGGCTGCTGGGAACTGAATCAGGGGAAGCAGGCCCAGGATTAGGGCGAACAGGTTACAAATCAGTAAAATAATGTAGACTTTGCCTTGATTCCGTCTGAGCAGGTTCAGCAGAAGGGCGATCGTATTTATACCAACCAACCAAGGACTGATTTCTGGTGCTCCCACCGCCAAAGGATACAGGAACATCGTGGGTGCTGGTACGATGACCCAGAGACTGAGAAATAGGGCGATCGCACTCAGGAACCCAGAAATAAATGGCGAGACTAAGAATGCTGCCAATAAAAGTAACTTTTTGCGTTTCTTCTTGTGGATCATCGGATTATGGATAATCTCCTAGCACATAAGTTGGCGGTGATTGAACCCCTTGATGCAAGCGGCTGGTTAAGCGTGTTCTGAATTTATCACCCGCCCAGGAGGGAATAAACCTTACTTGCTTTTTGCTTTTACGGCCCTAGATTCCACTGTGAATCCTGGAATATCTTGCAGTTCTGTTTCGCTCAAACTGTACTGTTCGCAAACCAAACTCAAACGAGTTCCGCTACTTTTAACAGCGTTGACAGAGTGAGTCAAATCTCCTTGAAAATAGATCAGCGAGTTGGCTTGTGGCTTAATCTGCCCGACTTGCTGTTTGTTGCGCCGCAGTATCAACTCTCCCCCTTGCAAGTTCGGCGGCACTTGTACGTATAAAACGCTGACGGCTGCGGGAGGTTCAACAGTTTTGCAGTACGATCGCAAAGATCGATCGATATGCGGATCGACGCGGGAACCTTCACCCAGCAACAAAGGGTTGAGGTAAAAAGCATTGCATTCAGGCTGTAATGCTTGGTCTAGATAGGGTTTGAACAAGGGAAACCGCCGTTCTACTTCGGCGATTTCCGCACGTTGAAACACTACGGAAAACCCTTTTGTGCCAATGAAATCGCGGTTGAGGTTGTTGATTGCTAGATAAGGGGAGGCTAGAATTGCTCCTCGCAAGTCGTTGAGGTAGTCGATCGAGAAAGCGTTAGGATGTTGGCTATAGTATTTCAAGGCACTCAAAAATCATCAAAGTTTAAGGAAACAGCAGATAGAAATGCAGCAATCGCTCCTACTTGGGATTGCTTGGTTCCGCGCAATGACATAATAATGTTTATTTGTGTCCGCGTACTTAAGTTAAAGGTTTTTCTTAGCTGCGGGCGATCGCCCGGAAGTGTCGCAACCCACTAGCAACGGCAGAATATCAGTATACAGGCGATCGACTTTCGCCGCTCGTCGTTGTGATTCGATTATATGGGCAATTCTTGCAGGAGTCGTAAATTTTTTACCCCACCCCAACCCTCCCCTTAGCAAGGGGAGGGAGTAAGAGATTCACAAATGATTTAGGATTGCTATATTGGCAATTCGATTATACATGATGCCGCTGGGCAGCCGATCGCCCATTTATTTTAACTTCTCCAATTGCAGGGGCGAGCCTAATTTGGGCGATCGCATCCGGCCGCTGTTTTCTCACCGATTTATTGAGTTTGCTAGCTTTAAAACCGATGGCTGTTGGTGGTGTATAGGAAACATCTTGCTAAAACAAGCAATCCGTGCATTAGGTCAAAATGCTGGGAGGGCGATCGACAATATCTAACTGGCGATAGACCCTTAATAAAGTTTACAATGATACTAATTGGTCTAAAAAATACCACCAGTCCCAACAGTTACTAAGTAATTATTTCAGATTAAATTAATATCTTACAGAGTGGAAAAAAGCCAAGCGGCCAGCTATAATTAAAGAGTAAGTAAAAAAAACAACTCGCTGAAACGATATGCCAACAACATTGTACGAAAAAATGGGTGGAGAACCAGCCATTAAAGAGATGGTAGATGATTTTTACCGCGATGTTTTGGCTGACGAGATAGTGAGCCACTTCTTCGATCATACAGATATGGAAAAGCAGCGGCGTCATCAAACTGCTTTTATCTCTTATGCCCTCGGCGGCTCCCAGCAATACTCAGGCCGTTCAATGGAGAAAGCACACGCAGGTTTGAATTTACAGCCTGAACATTTTGATGCAATTGTGAAGCATTTGACCGATGCAATAGTTGCCCACGGCGCGTCCCAAGAGGATCTTGATCAAGCGCTAGCTAAGATCGCTACTTTGAAAGACGCTGTTTTGTACAAGTAAAATGGAGTGAAGACCACAGGGTTTTTGCAGCCACTAGAATATTGATAAAAGTGGAGATTTCGTAATTGTGCAGCGAAAGCTCCACTTTGTTTTATGCCGGATATAATGAACCGCTTTCGAGGCGAAGGAAGAGAAGAGTTCACAATTAATGCGAGCATTGCTAGAGTTATTTAATCAGTATCCCGTAGGAGTTTTGGGAAGCAATCGCGCGATAGATATAGTCGCGGATTTAAGTTATTTCTGACATCTTGCACCGTTATCAAGAACAGGCAAGATGCCTGTTCCACAAAGACTAAACTTTCTTGTAGAACAGGCATCTTGCCTGTTCATAAAGCCGGATTGATAAGGGTGCAATGTGTCAGTTATTTTTGACTGGGTTTATGGATACCTGTTTCATTTTTTATAGTAGCTTATTCGGCTAGCCACGGTATTGCTGAAGTATATTTTATCGCATTTGTTAATTTTCTGGAAATGCTGAGAAGTTATATTCATCCTTTAGCTAGATGACGGTAGTTAAGTGCGGATTGCACGATCGGTTTACCAATTGCAAATTACCAATTACCAAATCGTATATGCCGCAATACTTCGGAAAACTTCAAAAAACCGAACAGCCTTGGTCAACAATCGGTTCGGTAGAATCCATAAATAAAACCGATTCCCTACGGGATAGCTGCGCTTCACGCACCTTTCACTTTAATTGCGGCGAAACTTCCCTAAACCTCAGTATCCTCGCGCCGAATTTAATCCGAGTGCGAATGTCCCCGACAGGTGAATTCAAAAGCCGATCGCACTCAATAACAGTCCCTGACGAAGAGTGGGAAATTACACCATTTGAAGTGCGAGAAACAGACGAAAAAATAGAAATTGAAACATCACAAATATTAATTTCCGTAAAGCGATCGCCCGCTTCCATCGAATGTTTTGACAAATCGGGAAAACCCTTTGCTAGCGACTGCGATCGCAATATGGGATGGCGCGCAGGTGCAACCGCCGGCTGGAAGCGCATCGAAGCAGACGAGCACTTCTACGGTTTCGGCGAACGCACCGGCTTTCTCGACAAACTCTCCGAAGTCAAGACAAACTGGACAACAGACTCCCTCGACTACAATTCCCTCACCGATGAAATGTACCAGGCGATCGCATTTTACATCGCCCTGAATCCCGATCGCGCTTACGGCATCTTTTTCAACACCACATTTTGGAGTCAGTTCGACATCGGCGCCCAACAACCGGGGGTTTTGCGGATGGAAACCAGAGGCCCGGAACTCGACTACTACATCATTTACGGTCCGGAACCCGCCCAAATTCTCGCCACCTACACGCAGTTAACCGGCCGGATGCCGCTTCCGCCAAAATGGGCGCTGGGATACCACCAATGCCGCTGGAGCTACGAATCCGAGGACGTTGTGCGGGAGTTGGCGAAGGAATTTCGCGATCGGGCGATTCCCTGCGATGTCATCCACCTCGACATCGACTATATGCGCGGCTACCGCGTTTTTACCTGGAGCCCGAAGCGTTTCCCCGATCCCGCGAAACTGATCGCAGATTTGAAAGCAGCGGGTTTTAAGGTTGTCACGATAGTCGATCCCGGTGTCAAGTACGAACCGGAAGGAGATTATGAAATATTCGATGAGGGTGTGGAGAATGACTATTTCGTCCGCACCGCAGAGGGAAAGCTATTCCACGGTTACGTTTGGCCGGATAAAGCGGTGTTTCCAGACTTCATGCGGCCGGAGGTGCGCCAGTGGTGGGGCGAATTGCACAAAACCCTGACAGATATTGGGATTGCGGGGATTTGGAACGACATGAACGAACCTGCGATCGCAGAACGGCCTTTTGGTGACGGCGGCGAACACATCAGCTTTCCCCTGGATGCACCGCAAGGCCCGGAATCCGATCGCGCTACCCACGCCCAAACGCACAATTTGTATGGGTTGATGATGGCGAAAGCTTGTGCTGAGGGCTTGCAAAAAGTGCGCTCGGGCGATCGATCTTTTGTGCTGACGCGATCGGGTTTTGCGGGCGTTCAGCGTTACTCCTCGGTGTGGATGGGCGACAATCAATCGCAGTGGGAACACTTAGAAATGTCGCTACCAATGCTTTGCAATATGGGGCTTTCCGGCGTGGCGTTTGTCGGTTGCGACATCGGCGGTTTTGCGGGGAATGCAACGGCTGAATTGTTCGCGCGGTGGATGCAGGTGGGGATGCTGTATCCCTTGATGCGCGGTCATTCGGCGATGAGTACGGCGCAGCACGAACCCTGGGTTTTTGGATCTCGCACTGAGAAGATTTGCCGCGAATACATCAATTTGCGCTATCAGTTGTTGCCTTATATTTATACGTTGTTTTGGGAAGCAGCGACGACGGGAACACCGATTTTGCGACCGTTACTATATCACTTTCCGCGCGATCGGGCAACTTATCACCTTTACGATCAAGTATTACTCGGCCCGTCGCTGATGGCTGCACCTGTTTACCGCCCGGGAGTTGAGCATCGCGCTGTGTATTTGCCGGAGGGGACTTGGTACGATTGGTGGACGGGTGAATGCTATCAGGGCCCGATGCACATTTTAGCTTATGCACCTTTGGAGAGAATGCCGCTTTACGTGCGGGGCGGGGGCATAATTGCGATCGCACCTGTGAGGCAATTTGTCAGCGAAGAACCGCTTGAGTCATTAAAAATGCGAATTTGGCCCGGAAGCGGTGAATGGACGCTTTATGAGGACGACGGACACAGTTTTGAACATGAAAAAGGTGTCTGGGCAACGACTAATTACAAGGTGTATTTGGAAGGGGAAAAAATTATCGTTGAAATTGCCGCGCGCGAGGGTCAATTTTCGATTTCTGAACGCGAAGTTATTGTGGAAGTTGTTGGCGTTGGCGAACAGCGATTTACAGATGATGGTGCGGCGCGGCGTTTGACATTTGGATAACTTTGGCATCAAGCGGTTTATGCTATGGTGGCATTCAGGGCGATCGCTCGATCTGGTAGAGTTTGAGATGGAAAGGGCGATCGTATCCCTCGATCGAGCTAAAAATATAATTATTCATCGACCTATCACTAAAGAGGCTTTCTGATGACTCAAACAATATCCAAGTTAATAACTTTTGATGATTTTCTGGAAGGAAAACCAGAAAAGGGACATTATGAATTACATAACGGAGTTATTGTTGAAATGCCAAATCCAACTGGTAAACATTCAGCCAGCGCCGGTTTTCAGGCGATCGAGTTTGGGTTAGAAATCAGGCGACTACAGCTTCCTTACTTTATTCCCAAGGAATGTACAATTAAATTTAGCGATAACTCGGGCTACAATCCCGATGTAATTGTATTAGATAAACAAGCCGTAGCAGCCAATGAGTCTCGCTGGGAAAGAGAATCAGTTATTACTCAGGGAAATTCCGTCAAATTAGTTGTTGAAGTTGTCAGCACAAATTGGCGGGATGATTATGGCCACAAAATGATTGATTATGAAGCATTAGGCATTTTTGAATATTGGATTGTAGATTATTTGGGTTTAGGTGGTAGCCGTTATATTGGTTCTCCGAAACAGCCTACTTTATCGGTTTATCAGTTAGTAGATGGTGAGTATCAAATTAAGCTGTTTCGAGGGGATGAAAGGGTTGAATCGGCAGTGTTTCCAGAGTTGAATTTGACCGCAAAGCAAATTTTTAACGGTGGGTAAAAATTAAATAGGACTTACGCACGGGGATAGTACGGCAAAAATTGGTAAAGACTACAATCGTCAACTCATCCACTTTGTCAATCAAAGTTGGCAGGTTGCGTCAGCACAGACTAATTCCCCCAGTTTGGAACGAGCTATGAATGCGATCGTAAATTTTCAACCAACCTGGGAAACTTGAGGAGAAAAACCAATACTGTACCCTGTCAATGCTAGGCAAACAGTTAATAACTACTGTTATAATATCAATACTCCGGACAGTTTTTAAAGAGGAATGCGATCGCAATAAAATAGAGAAGTGAAAAAAGTGAGTGCAATC
>NZ_JAUBOY010000085.1:0-15229 GCF_036700465.1 Microcoleus sp. T3_A4
ATCACCGCAGAGAGGCTGCCAGCGGTAATCTTTGTGGTAGTAGCTCCAATCGCCCGCCCATTGCGCGTGCCAAGTCATTAGGCATTGAGCGCGATTCTTGAGCTTCAAAGATGGCAAATTATGGAGCTTACAGCAGTAATTTAGGATGCGAATATCGAAGTCAGAATTGTAAATTAGAAGCTGTTTATCCTTGAGTATTTCGGCAATTTGGGGATAGATTTGGGGAAAGCTTGGCGCATCAGCCACTACCTCATCAGTGATTCCGTGGATAGCTGAAACCTCGGCAGGAATGGGGATTGAAGGCTTGATTAGAGTATTTAGTAGGGGTTCGCCGTCACGATTGATGACAGCTATCTCCACAATCTCGGCGTCATAAAGCCCCGTTGTTTCTGTGTCTAAAATTGCTAGGTTTTCAGCAGCTAGCTCATCCCGTGCCCACTTCACCGCCCTTACTCGATCGCGCTCAATGAAACCGACCTCGTTGTACCATTCCTCATACTCTCGCTTGATTCGAGCTTTTTCGCGGTTAGCGGCAAGCGTTTCGAGTTGCTTTTCTGTCGGCCTTCTTTTTGGGCGGCAAGACTCTGGGTTATCGGGGTCATAGAGCAAAACGTCGTATTTCTGGGTCCTAATAATCCCGACTGCTTTTAGGGGCGACAAACCCAGTTCTGCAAGCTGTTTTTTGGTTTTGAGGTTTTGGGGAGGTTCGCCGGGTTTTCCCCACCATTTGTACTCATCCATCGCCGCCCCCTAAAATTTCCTCAATTTTCGAGATAGTACCTTTCGGCAGCCTTATATCTTTAGCCTGCTTTATATCTTTAATCAGCTTGGCATCTGTGGCTAGCAGGGTTTTGAGGAAGTTTGCAACTTTACCGGCTTTGTCTGATAGGTCGATCGCTGGCGCTGGGTTCTGCTCGATCGCTGGCGGCGGATTCTCTTTAAGTTTTGCCAGCTCTGTCAGTGTGCGATCGAGTTCTGATTGGAGTTGCTGGCGATCGGCGCGTTCGGCTTCTAGTTGCTGGTTAAGTTGCTGGCTGATGATTGTCAGAGTTGAGTAGTTGCCCCTTTCCTTTGCCAATTCCTGTTTGGCTGCTGCGAGTTCGTCTTCAGTTTGTTTGAGCTGTTGCCTGAGCGCTTCGTCATTGGGGCGATCGGTCAGGCTGCGGACTCCCCCAATTCAGTCCTCAACTGTTCGATCGCGCCCGACATCTTCCGCTCAACAATTTCGGCAATACGCTGATCTAAGCTGTCGGGTATGTCGCTGGGTATGTTGCTGGCGGTGTTACCCGGTGTGGTGCTAGGTGTGCTGCTTTCTACCTCAAAAAATTGTGCCAGCGCTTTGTTGACCGCCGCCGAATACATCAGCCCTTTCTTAGATTCCAGCCCGTTGTCAGTACAATATTTGCTCAGAGCGTCCTCTACAGCTTTATCAAGGTATACGGCGATATGTTTCTTATCGGTTGCCATGTATGTTACCCATCGGTCAGTACAACATCACGATAACATACCTAATAGACAAGTAACACACTATAAGTTTTAAGTATGTCTTGGTAACACACTATAAGTTATCTGTATGTTACTGGTATTGTACATAGTATTGTATTTTAGTTATACTGGTAACATACCAAACAAACCACCGCCCGAAGTTTACGACGCCTAGAGCGGTGGCTACATCCCACAAGAGGACTTAACTAATGAAACTAGCACAAAGAGCTACAGCAACGATCGCCCGCCCCGTCAAATTCTCCAAACCAGCACCTAAACCCCAAATCTGGGAAGCTCCCACAACAGAAGTCCAAGTCAACGACATTATCCGCAAACCGTTCTGCCCGATCGCCCGCGTAGTCGGCAAAGAAATTCTTAAGGACGGCCGCACCTGCCTGATTGTGACTTTCCCGAACTGCCGCGATCGGCACACAGAAGAGTGGGTACTGCCAGCGGTCGAAGTCATCGCACCCGCAGTCACCAGCGCACCTTCAAAACCCGCAGCAGCAAGCCACGCAACCACCACAGCAGCAGTTACCCGCGCACCCATAGCGCCAACCGCGATCGGAACCAATGACGAACCCCCCAACAGGGGAGATAACGGACGGGGACGGGTGCAACCGATCGCACCTAAGAAGCTCAACCTCTCGCTAGTCGCCGTCAAACGGATCACCTCTGATATTCCTGCCAGCAACTTCGATCAGTTCGAGCTAGAGGTTTTGGGCGAGCTCAGTTTGGCGATCGGCGGGTTCATCATTCCCCCGGTACTGGTAAGGGATTCCAGCGGGTATAAGGTTATCAGCGGCCATCTTCAATATCACGCCGCAGTTCTGGCGCGGCGACTTAACCCACGGGCCGGCGAAACGATTCCGGCGATCGTACTTGAGGAAGAAAATCAGTCGGCGGCCCTCAACCAACTTAAGCGGCTGAAGTTTGCGGCCTAGATTTAGTTGCCCCAGTCTCGAATGGCTGGGGCTGTTTAAAGTCGCTCAATCTTACATAACAGCGCTAATGTAATATTCAGGAATGCCCAAAATGACTCTCGCAGTTTCCAATCAACCCGCCCCACAAGTCATCGCCCCCGGCACTGCCACTGCCCAATTAATTGATTTATGGGTACACGGCAAGTCAAAAAATACGGCGGCTCTGTACCGTCGCGTTGCAACCCTGTTATTAACTACCACTGATAAACCGCTTCAGTGGCTGACTCTCCAAGATTTTCAAAGCTTCTCTGATACCTTAGAAGGAAAGGAGCTATCCCCTTCCTCCCGTCGCACCTATATATCTGTTGTGAAAAGTCTCCTAAGTTTCGCGCACCGCACCGGCCTGATTCCCGTTAATGCCGCCGCTGCTTTGACTACCCCGAAGCCCAAGGATACTCTCTCCCAGAAAATCCTGTCTGAGCTTGAAGTGTTGACCATGATTGCTCTGGAACCGTGCGATCGAAACAAGTTGATTCTCAAGACTTTCTATTACGCCGGACTCCGGGCCTCGGAATTGTGCGATTTGAATTGGGAAGACTTGACCCCCAACGGTGAAAGCGGCCAACTTCTGATTTATGGCAAGGGTGGCAAAACTCGTGTGGTTCTACTTCCTGCGTCTCTGTACCGGGAAATTCTGAACAGCAGAGGGGACGCTGGGAATTCTGAGCCCATTTTCAGGAGTCGGAAAGTGGCTAACGGCGGGCGCTTGCACAGGGTTTCGGCGACGCACTTGGTCAAGGAAGCTGCTAAACGCGCTGGAATTTCTGAGAAGACTAGCGCTCACTGGCTGCGACATTGCCACGCGAGCCATGCGCTTAACCGTGGGGCCCCGATACATTTGCTCAGTCAAACTTTGGGTCATGCGTCGGTTGCCACAACTTCTAAATATCTCCACGCCAAACCCAACGACAGCAGCGGACTGTATCTGATGTAGCGGCAAGGGTTTGGGGCCGTCACTCAGGACATTACCCTATCCTGATGTAGCATCGAGGCCGATCGCACCCGGCGCCAATTAATACAGTTAATGCAGTCAGCGCACCCGCCGCAACACTGTATTAACTGTTTTTATTGTCGATCGGCGTGACGGGCATCCCCGCACGGCCTCAGCCCACAAATCGGTAATTCTGCCGTAGCTCTTGCTCTGTAATCGGCTCTGGGTTTAGGCTTCGGCGGGTTTCCCTGATGCTTACGTGCTTCATGAATCCGGTGGGCTGCGATACAATCTCGAATTCTTTACCCGATTTTTTATTTACGATTTTGAGCCCCGGCACAATCTCGATCGCCTGCTGTGCGTATATATCGGCGATCGCCAAATCTTGCCGATCGCCCACGGCTGCAATTAGAAAATCCTGCCCCCCTACGCTGATCATGGTGGCTGGCAAATTCTTACCCCGGAAATTGATAAATTCTTCCATCGGTTTTGTGTAATTTTTACCTTAATTATACCACGAATAAGCGCTAAAAGCTATACGCTGTAAAGGTTTCCGTCGTTCCGCTTGGGTATCAAAAAATATTAGAAAATATCATTAAATATCCGATCGCGGTACGGCGGGCGATCGGGGGCAACAAGTAAAGCGAAGTAAAGCAAAACTAAAATAAACTAAAGTAAATTCAAGCAAAAGTAAAATAAACTAAAGTAAACGTAAATAAAGTCAAGCAAAACCAACATATTTTGTACATACTCCACCTCAGCAATATGCACAAAATATGTAAAAAATATGTTTTGGGCGATCGAGCCAAACCCGATCGCCTCAATGCCCACAGAGGTTAGCTTTCGTTAGCTTTCGTTAACTTTCGTTAGTTTTTGCAGCCGATCGAACACCCCAAAATCCCCCGCCCCGCCGACAACTGCCAGAATATCGGCTGCTGTGACTTTTCCGGCGTCGATCAGCTTGTGGGTTAGGCTAGGACACTTTGCGACACGGTACAACACGCGCGATCGGACAACTTGAACGGATTCGGCGACTAGATTATTCGACATCTTCAGTCACCTCCGGCTCTGTTGGTTTTGGCGCGGGTTCTGCGGTTTCCGGCTCCTGTGAGTTATCGGTTGGCCGTGCTGGCTCTACCTCTGCCTCTGGCTGTGGCTGCGACTGCTTACGATTGGCATTAGCTAAAATCCTGCAAGCTTCATTCTCTTCATCACTCAGAAGCTTTTTGATTGCTGCTTTTAGATGCCCTGTACTGTCCAATTTGATTGATTTTTTAGCAGCCTCTCTGACCGCTACCGCGTCATTTTCTGCGATCGCTTTCCGTAGTGCGGCAACCCCCCGGTTTACCAGTTCGGGGTCAGGTTCTGGCGGCGCGATCGACTCTGGCGCTGCTGTTGATGGTGTTTCCGGTTCCGGTGCGCGAAGTGCGATCGACTGTGCTGCCGGTGACGGATGCGGTGACGGGTCGGGTGACGGGTCACAATCGGCTACTGGTAAGGGTTTCAGCTCCGGTGACGGATTCACCGATACCTCGCCCTTAACATTTGCTATTTCTTCGCTGCTAAATACTGGGGATTGCTCTATTTCAATTTGATTGTTGTTGCTGTTGTATTGTGTATTTTTTTCCACCTGAGTATAGGGTTTATCCGTCACCGGAGCTGTAATTGGCTCTGGGCAAAGGTTCTGACCCGTCACCTGACCCGTCACCGACCCGTCACCTGACCCGTCACCGGCTTTGCAGCGCAATTGCAATTCGTAATCGTAGGTCGGCAGGTGCTCATCTGCTTTGGTGCGGAGCCGCAATCCTTTGATGATTTTGCCTACCTTGGTGTGAGCTTTCTCAATCTGCCAGCCAAGGATTGTATTCGCGCATTCAATCAGATTAGGGCTAAAATTCTTTATCGCCTGCGGTTTATGGCCTTGATCGTCACAATATTTGTGATATGCCCAATACAGCGAGCCCTCGGCACTGGGGGAATCGCCGATCGATACTTGTGCAAGTGGATCGAGAATTAGTTTGTCGTTGAGGAAGCCTGCGATCGAATCTTCCCGAATCTTGCTCTCCCAAAATTGCGCGCTAATTTCAGGGATATCCATCACGCCGCGCAAAGTATTGGCTACCCAAGCATCATCCAGAGAAAGTAAGTAATTTGTGAAGGCCGGCAATTCTGGCTCAAAATCATTATCAAGATTGCGGCGGGCATTCCGGGCTACCACGGCATCAAAAGGCACGGCGATCGTCCGGCGCGACATACCGCTAGAATTGTCCGCGCCAAAAATAGGGAAGTTCGACGCGACAACTACCATGCCCTCAAACTTGAATTTAAAGGGCTTCTTGCCTTTTTCCTCAGCTCGCAGCCAGTCGCCGCCCGTTAATTGTTTGAACTTGCCCAGCGATCGCGTTCCCTTGTCTTCGTCTGGAAATATTAGCAGTCGTTTGCCGTAGGCCTGAGCTGCCTCAAAGCGATTCCCGCACCAGTCATCTAGTGTGGTGCTGTGTGTATTTTCAAGCCCAATCAGTGCTATCAGAAGGCGGCAGAATGTACCTTTGCCACTGCCGCCGATGCCGATGAGATGGAGAAATTTTTGGATATCAGCACGGCCCTTAAGAGTAGCAGCGGCGTAGGCTAGCAGCAGATTCTTGATATGCAGATTGCCTCCCGTAGCGGTATCGAGCCATTGAGAAATATTCCCCCAGTCGGTTGCTACGATCGAGTGGGGCCGTGGTAGCGCCCATGTAAATTTGTAGCCCGGTGAGTGCGGGTACAGCTTACCCGTGGCAATTTCTAGAGCTCCATTCTGAAAGGGAAGTAAGCCGGTTTTGGGCTGCCATTTACGCTCGATCAGTTTGCACCGCAAGAATCGCACTGTTGCCCCAATGTACCCAGGGGGAATATTAATAATCCCTTTAGATTCAATGATTTGATAGACGATCGACTCGATAAATTCATCAGTCTCCGGGCTCCAGATGCCCGGTGCATCGGCTTCGTAGCGATACCAGCACAGTACCTCATTGTTGAAGGCAAGCTTATCTCGGTAATCTTCTGCAATCTGCCGGGCCATTGCATCCGAGCTAGGGATTTTGCTTTTTTTCTCTTCGGTATCGCCGATCAAATCATCCCAGTCATTGTCAGTATCAGCGACGCCCGCGCTCGCGTGTATTTGCGCTTCCAGCCGCCGGATAAATTCATCCGCATCCATAGCGTCCAAAATTTCCTTGATATCTCCTTTGTCCGGGATGTCGGGATAGATAGCCACCGGATCTATTACGATGCAGGGGAATTGCAAGCGATCGCACACTGATTTAATTAACTCTGCTTTCTTGATTCCCGTGGCATCGTTGTCTCGCAATATCACTAGCGTGACATTTTTGCCTGTTGCTCGTAGCGCTTCAACTATCGCCACTACCTGAGCCTCAGTCCAATTGCTCCCCTGAAATGTCAGACTGACGATGCCGTGCGATCTGGCGAGTTCGACATTCTGCTCTCCTTCTAATCCCAAAACTGCGATAGCTTCGTTAACGTCTACATCCTCCAAAATCTCGACTACTTCGTTAATGCGATAAGCTGGCCAAAAGCCATCGCCTTTTTTCCAGTTTCGTTTGCCGTCGTTGTCTACGTGGCTCTGCCGATAGGTTTTATCGTGACCTTTCGGATTAGTTTCGTCGGGCCACTCAATCCGATATACCTTTTTACCATTGCCGTAGCAGTAAGCGGTTTGAGTAAGAGCCGATCGGCTTTTGCCACTGACTTTTTTCTCTCCTCTGACTATCTTCCAAAGTTCGTCATCGATCGGTTCGGGGGCGGGGCAATCCCAGGCGGGTTCAGCTAATTGCAGTAGCCGCAGGTTCGCAGGGATGGGGGCTACTTTTGGCTTTGGTTGCTGGCGGGATGCTTTCTTGGGAGCGGGCCGATAACTGGGGATTGCCCCGCCCCTAACCTCGCTCCACGGTCGAATTGCTTCTCTGATGGATGCCGACTCGCAATCCCCCGACCAGCACTTGAATTTGCCAGATTTCGGATCGATCGACAAACTGCTACCTTGACACACCGGGCATTCGTAGTAGTTCTTGCCCTTTTTGGATGGGGTCAAGCGATCGATGTGTTCGCGGATGTCGAAGGTGGATAGTGTGGTAGACATTACACGCCACCTCCGATCGCCGTTTCAAACCCAACAGCAGAGAATCCCCGGTTTGCTTGCGCGGATATCGTGGATTGTGGATTTATCGCTGCAAAGCTAGCTCCAAACAATCTACGGTTAACTTGCGTATTTAGAGGGGATTGTGGTAAGATAGGCTGATAACAAGGCTTTGCAGGCTCTTGAAACTTATGAGCAGCTCTATGGATAGTGTAAGAATTCAGAATTTGCTCGATCGCACCGCTACAGATGGCGGGAATATTGCTACAGACATCTGGGGTACTATTAGAAGCCCCAAAAACAGTGCAGAAATTGCACTTTATTCTTTTTTCAAGTTGTGACATGATGGTAGTGATCGGCGCTCTTATTAGGGTGTTTGGTTGGTAGTTTGCTAACTTTGTCGTGCAATCTTGGCGGACAGACGACAAAAGTTAAGTTGATTGTTTTAGATAACAAAAAGATGCGCTGAAGCCCTTATGCTGCCAGCGCATCTTCGTTTTGAAATTGTATTTTTGTTTTCGATTCCATGTGCTTATCGAGTTGATTTAGGTAAATCCAAAGTGCCTCTTCAGCAAAAGCTGATCGAGACACTCCGAAAGAGGCAGCATAGGTATCAAGTGCCTCTGTTAGATCGGGGGAAAGCGCAAAAGATATTCTGAGTTTTCTTGCCGCTGAAAGCATAAGCACCTTCTTAATTTTTGCTAGTTGTCGGTTTTGTCTCAAATCCTTAAACCGGGCGATCGGAAAGTTTCTTACTCGATCGAATGAACTTCCTTTAATGTAGCAGATAGCATTAAGAAGTTCGCAATCTTCAATAAAACTTATAGCAACTTACTACATAGGACAAATAAGATATATCAAGATATTCCACGATATCTTGATATATCGTGGAATATCTTATTCCCCCTTGGGAGCAAAACTAGCAGGAGTCATTGATTAACAATTTGATGCCTCATATTGGTGTACAGCTTGTCAATTTGACAAGCAAAAAGATTATCAATTTGATTAGCCAAATTTCCCTGGTTTCCTCACACCGCCGATCGCCACAGTCCCCACAGTCGGCACGGGCGACCGCAAACTTAGTCAGGTCTTGCCCTTGCCCCTTCCTCCTTTTGCCGTCGTTGCTACGGTTGGTTCCGCTGCGGTTGTTTTTTTGCGGACTGGTAGTGGGCTGGGTTCATGCTCCTCCAACCATTTCATAATCATTTCTCCTAGGGCATCACCCATATCCTGTCCTCGCAAAGCACAGGCTGCTTTAAAGCGGGCCCGTACTGACTCAGGGACTCGACCCCTGATAAAGACAGCTTTTTCGGTTTCGATTTCTTCAGTCACAAACAAGCTCTCACGACTTTATTTTTATTGTCGCATTGCTATCTACCCTTTTATTTGCGATTGTCATTGTGTCAATTTGTCATTGTGCTATACTAGCACTCATAGACGCAGTAAAGACAGTTCTGAGCGTAAAACGGTCACACGTACATTCCCGCAGGGTTGCTCAAAAATTGGCTCGAAAATCGTCTCAAACTCTTACGCCACAAGGCAAACCCGAACCATGCAAACTGAATATCGACAAACCACGCTTGGCTCTATACAGCCACATCGCGCCGTCGCGCGTTCTGTGTTGGCTGTTGACCCCGGCAACCGTTTCACCAAGTGGATCGACGGGCAAACAGTGCGATCGATTCCTAGCTACGTCAAAGCTTTGGAAGATTGGGAGGAAGGTGGCGCCGATGCCCACAGCTACGAAATTGCCCTCGATGGCAAGCGCTATTTAGTCGGACGCTTGGCACAACTCATGGGCGGGGCTCCGGCTTTCGAGTCCGGCAAGGCTGTTTTAGCTCATCTGCTAATCTTGCCAGCCCTTGCCAGCGACAGCCCGCAGCGCATCGAACGGCTTGTTATTCCGACGCCAGATTCTCGCAATCTGGCGACGATCGCCAAACTGAAGGAACTCGAAACAACAATCGAGTTTTCTGTAAACGGTCACGACTGTTTGACCACAATCCGATCGGTAGTTGCCGTTGATGAATGTCGGGGCGCTTACGATTTGGCACTGGGTCGGCAGATGTGGCGTTATCCCCAAAACCCCAACGGCATCTTAGACATCGGCGGCGGTACAGCCATCGCCCGACTGTTTGCCCCCGGTGGTGCTTTGCTCCGGGACGCTGACATCGTGCTACCAGGAACTTCGCACCTCGCGCAAAGACTAGCAGCGGCGATACTTCCGAAGGTTGGAACGACTGCGGACGCTGGCTCACTGATGGACTCGATCGCCGCCAACAATTTTATATATGGCAACACTGAAATCGATTTCAGCCGCGAGTTCGTAGCAGTCCGGGATTCTTGGACTGCCGACATCCGCGCCAAGCTAAAAGCCAATTGGGCAAAATACTTGCCCTCGCTCGGCGAACTGATTGTCATCGGCGGTAGTGCCAATCTGCTAGAGCCGATGTGTGCAGCTTCAAAGGGCCGCTTCAAAGTTGCCCCCCGGCCTCAATTCTTTAACCTCTACGGACTAAACAAGGAGACAAACTAAATGGCACAAACACGCGCTGTAATGCCTAGTAAATTTGTACCGCTGGCAGATGAACTGCTTGCCACCACTGGCGCTAACGACTACTCAACCTTGATCGGAATTCTCTTGAGCCGCTACGGCAAGCACCTTCTCAATACTTGGGAGATTGCCAATTGCCCGCAGGCAGCAGCAGTTCAGCAGCCGATCGCCCAACAGTCGATCGCACCGGAAACCTTTACCCCGATGGAATTTTAGCAATGTTTAATAGACTGGTTGATTTGTTTATTTTGAAGGTTGTTGACGGCCAGCAACAAGAGGAAGTCCCCTTGGACGAGATTCACGACGTAAAAATCACGAGCTACCGAGACGGGCAACACTACGGCAATATTCGCTGTGATGGGCGGATTGTGGAGGTTGTAGATGGAGATAGCCGCGACCAAATCTTAGACAAAGCTCAAAGTTTCGTTGCCGACCAATACTAAAAACTGAGGAGAAAAAATGATTACTGATGATGACCTGACCCCGATCGACCTCTCCGACTTCTGGGAAGAAGAACCCGCCATCCTGACGGAACCCGCCCCCAACCCTCGCGGCATTGTGCCTGAGTATGTCGATCGCCAAATCAGCCGAATTCCCATCTACGGTGACGATTCCCGGTGGCGGTTGGCAAGTCACCTCGATATGTTTGAGAATCTAAGCCCCGATGGCACTTTGACCCACGCCCAACGGCAAGCTGTAGATAATTTCGTGCTTGGGTATCAATACCAAAAATCAAGCCAGCCGACTTCCCTTGACAAGTAATCGGCTGGCTGCACAATCCTCCCTCAGCAAGGGCTGGGGGATTTTACCGTACTGAGGAAATTTTATCATGATGCAAGTTTTCCGGGTAGCCCAAACCCCCGGCGCTGCACACATCAAGCGCCAGTTTAATTATGAATCCGGGCCCCTTACGCCAGAGATGGTGAATGCAGCGGGCAAAGAAGCAAAAGTGCTTGAGCTTCAGAAGCAATTGCGGACGGCGTACAACAGACATCACGCCAAGATTAGAGCAAACACAGTCGAAGTGGAACGCCTCACACTCGAAGCCATTGAAAGCGGACTCACAGACAAATTGCAGATTGACAAATATGTAGATAAGGCAATTATTGCCAGCGCAAACCACGACCAAAAAATCATCAATTTGCAGCAGCAATTACAGCACGAATTGGGCTTAATCAAAGTGCAAGGTGCATCTGCCCAAACCTTGCAAAATATAGATTTTCGCCAGCGGTTACTGTTAATAAAAGCGAATCATCAGGCAAAAGGTGAGATACAGACTAACGGCTTTCAGCAGTCTCTCAAAGCTATTCAAGCATCCCCGCAACAGGTGATCGCCATGCAGCAGCGACGGTCAGACTTCAACAACTACATAAACGCCAAAGACTTCGATCCAATTCCAGCCACAGCAGGCAGTTCCGGCGGTGGCAACAGTTCGATCGCCAGTAACGGCAAAGGATTCTTAGGCGGTCTTTTTGACTTCTTCAGTGGCAAGAAATAACACACACTAGCAGCGGGTCACACGGCCCGCTTTTTTCGTATGTACTCACAAGAATTCGACGCTTCAGAATTTGACTATCTCAACTCAACAACTCCCCAACAATTTGAACAACAAAACCAAACCCAGACTCCCGAAGTAACCAACATCGAGCGATTCTGGAACCTGACCGGAAACTGGGGAGAATTCGGCTCCTACTTTGGTGCTGGTTTGTCTGCATCCCTTATTGTGCGGGCAATTCCGGCGCTTATCCCGTCCGCTGTGATACTGATTCCGGCAGTCGGGTTAGGGTTGGCAGTGTTCACTTTCTCCTCTGAAGGTTCGGCAAAATTACGCTCACAGTTAATACTAATTGCCGTGGGAACTGCCTTACTCGCTGCTAATTGGGATGCGTGGCTGGCGTGGGTTGCAGCTAATAGTCAATTGCTACTTTTCACCGCTGCTTTACTAATCATCTGCGGTTCGTTCGTTATAACCCAAGTTTGGAGCAAATTGAATAATGCTAACTAACAAAAATCAAGCAATTGTATCTACCTTGTTAGGTATAGGAATTGCAGGTTTTGCGGGTGCAGTTGCCCTTCCATTCAATGACCAAATCGAGTTTAAGTTAGGCAATCGGATAGAGTCCCGTCCCGCGTGGCTTGTACCTGCTAAAGCTGAATTTAAGGGCATCCAGCGTGGCTATGGTGGTATTAAAATCTTGCTTGCTCTGCTAGCTACTGGGGGCATGGTGGCGACGATGCTAATTGCCCGGAAGGAAGGGGAATTGGAGCCAGTACGGCAGCGGATTAAGAAGTATCAAGAGAAGGCTTACGAGTTCGGGTTTGCTGCTGAAAGCGCCTATCAAATGAGCACCTTGGCTACCAGGTACAAGAAACTGGCAGATGCGGATGAGGTGGCGATTGAAGGTGAAATCGAAGCTGCTTATATGCAGTCACTAGGGATTGACCCAAATGCTCAGCAGCCCTTGCTTACTGGCACAGCGACGCTCGACTCGATCGCCAATCCCGGAGATAAGGTACAGCAGGCAACCTCGCCGGCGATCGAACCAGAACAGCCGGAGCAAACCGACGGCCCCAAAATGCCGGACTTGACTTGGTATCCCTCGGTGCTTATTCATGGTGTACCGGGGGCGGGCAAAACATTTTTTGTAGAGCAAGAGGTTAAGAGGCGGCTAGCAGAGGGGCATCAGGTTGTTGTACTTGATCCGCACGCTGCGTATGGCCAGTGGGAAGGTTGCGAGATTGTTGGGACTGGCATGGACTATGAAGCTATTGATGCTAAATTGCGATGGTTCAGGCAACAAGTTAAAGACCGTTATAAAGAGAGAAATTCCAAACCCAATCCTACATTCAAACCCTTAACCATCGTGGGTGAGGAGTTCACTAACTGGGAGTGTAACTGTGAAGAAAGCGACGAACATTATCGCACTTGCAACACTGATATTAGAAAGGTGGAATGCTACAGCATTATTGTAAGTCACCTCACAACTCAAGCGGGTTTGGGTGGTGGTAAAGGTCTGGCAAAAATGAAAACAGGAATGATTGAAGTAGAACTGGTAGGCATTTTTAATCCAGTTACGAAGCGGGCAACCCCTAAGTTTGAGGCATGGGTAAAACTACCAGGACAGAAGCAATCAGAGCGGACGTTGGTTAAATTAGCCAAACATCATTCAGCTCCCAAAGATGCGATTGTTGATGACGTTTCCGAGGCTCAAGACAGCACTCCCGACAATCCATCTGGGAAGGAAGCCCCCCTGCCACAGCCAGACGCCGGAAACCTCCCAAATCCTTACGGGAAGGGGACGGCGGGGACGCCAGATGTGGAAGGATCGGACACTTCGGAAGCCCTAGAGCAGAGCTTAAATAGCTTTTTGGCTGAAGTGCTAGCCGAAAACCTTCCGCCCATCTTTGCCGATGATTTCCCGCTTAAAAAGCATGAACGGCGGGTGCAATTAGCAAAGCTTGTAATTGCCAAAAATCTAGGCAAACAGAAAACAATTTTCTTACTCTGGGGAGTGACCGATGGTGGCAGAAATCATCAGCGATATGTGGATGCGAGAGAGATGCTTGAAAAGTTAAGCAAGGGTGACAACAATGACAACAACTAACTCACAAATTCAAGCATTATTGCCTGAAGGATTCTCACCAGAGGCACAGGAAACAATCATAGAAATGGTGCTCGAAAGCTACTCAGAAGGCAGTGATTTAAAGAAGCAAGTAGAGGATGCCATTGAGCTATTTGAGGCTGATTATCCTGCACTTGCTGTATGCCCTAAGTGTGAAGGCTGCGGGTGCGGTTACTGTGATTTTGATGGACTATACGACCCCGATGAAAAAGAACCGGACGGCACAAACTAATGACTAACACATACCTAATCTCAGTCCGTCCGACGTGGGCTTCTGCCTTCTTCCTTGCCCGCAATCCAAAGTCGATCGAACTCAGAAAAAGCAACTTTGGGGCATCCTTAAAACCGGGCGATACTATTGCAATTTATGCCACAGTTCCGACTGCTGAACTGCTAGGAATTGTCCGGGTTTTGAAGCGTGAAAGACTACCGCTCGATCGACTATGGCAAGCATCGCAGCAAGGAAGGCTGGCAAAAGTATCACAGGCACAATTTAATGCTTACTACTGCAATCAGGAATCAGGTATTGGCATCTGGGTAGGAGCAGCCCAACTGCTACCTAAGCCGATCGCACTTTCCAAACTTCGCCAGAGCTGGGGCGATCGTTGGCAGCCCCCACAGCAGATTCAGAAATTAACCTCTGAGCAATTGCTGGCACTGAACATCGCCCGCTGAACATTGCCAACATAAACGAGCGCTACGGTGTTAGAGATGATTTGACAGCGTTAGCTTTCTCAATGATCGCGACTGTTCAGTCGAGTCTACCAACACGCCACGATTTGATTTTATGGACAACGATCAATATATCGAGCAACTCTTGAACCTTCAAAAACGAGTGGAAGCTCTTGAAGCTATCATTCACGGTTACGGGCTGGCGCAGGAATTTCAACCACTGAAGCTGGCAGCGGTGGCTCTCAATCAATCTGAGACAACACTTAGAAAAGCTGTGAATGCAGCGAGGTTAAATCCGCGCAAACACCGCGCTAAACTTGGGGTGCATTTCAAATTTAACGGCAACCGAATATTGATTAATGTAGTGGCGTGGGAGAGGGATATTAACTCAATACCACCGGAAAATCTGTGATTTTAGTTTGATCAAAAAAGAAGCCCCTGGTGTTGTTCCAGGGGCTTCTTTTTTGGAATGTGTCGCGCTGCAAATAACGACAAACCTATTCTACCGATCGCCCAAACTCCTAAGCCGCTATACTGCAATCATTGGGGCAAAAGGATGAAAGCCCGTTGCCAATTACCAATTACCGATTACCCCATCGTGTAGAAAAAGCCCTCTGACATTTCGGTCGGAGGTTTTTTTTGTTTTGGGGTGCGATCGTCCGCCGCATCACTCAGGCCGTGGCACGGGGCAATGAAAAGTATCGTCATCAGCAGCCATTTTTTTAATCCTTTCTAGGGCAGCCAAGCAATCCCCTAAAGCTCTATGATCACCGCAGAGAGGCTGCCAGCGGTAATCTTTGTGGTAGTAGCTCCAATCGCCCGCCCATTGCGCGTGCCAAGTCA
>NZ_JAUBOY010000016.1:0-69006 GCF_036700465.1 Microcoleus sp. T3_A4
TTGAGATTGCACTCACTTTTTTCACTTCTCTATTTTATTGCGATCGCATTCCTCTTTAAAAACTGTCCGGAGTATTGATTGATAAAATGTTGAAAAAATGACAGAATACATCTCGAATCTCGCCCCAATTATCTCCGTTCAACCTTATCCGCTGCTGTTTGTTACTATCAGCGGTTCGCACTTATACGGGTTTCCTTCCGCCGATTCTGACTTCGACTTGCGGGGAGTACACATCTTACCACTACCGAAAGTAATTGGGCTGATTGCTGGAGAAGAAACCATCGAAGTTTCTGAAGTTCGGGATGGAATGCAACTCGATTTAGTAACTCACGACATCAAGAAATTTTTTGAGTTGCTGTTGAAGCGCAACGGCTACGTGCTAGAACAACTGTATTCGCCGCTAATAGTTTACACTACAAAGGAACACGAGGAATTAAAGGATCTCGCCTCAAACTGCATTACCAAGCACCACAGCCACCACTATCTCGGTTTTGCTCAAACTCAATGGAAATTGTTTGAGAAAGAACGCCCGCGTCGGGTTAAGCCGCTGCTATACGTTTACCGAGTGTTGCTAGCTGGGATTCACTTGATGCAAACGGGGGAAGTTGAGGCGAATTTGGTAAAACTTAACGAGAAGTTTCAGTTGTCGTATATTCCTGATTTGATTGCTCGCAAGCTGGCTGGGGAGGAAAAATCAGTGCTGGAAGATACAGATATAGAATTTTATCAGCAAGAGCGCGATCGGCTAATTAATATATTAGAAGATGCAAGTTTTACAAGTCATTTGCCGTCAAATCCTCATGCAAAGGTTGCTCTTAACGATTTTCTGGTAAAGGTGAGGATGTCATCTGTGAACTAAGCTGTTCCACCTCTAATTAGTCTTTTCGTGCAGCAAGCAGCCTATATATTAGTCGTTTGGTGCGCCGCCGATCACAGAATCTCCAGTCCAGGACACATCAGTACCAAAGAAAGCGGGTTTTTTATCCTGCTCAAAGGCCATAATGCAGCATTTTTGTCGTCCATCAAACCGGGTTTCAAGTGATTTACCTTGATAGGTTTCTGTTTGCGGGTTCGCTAAGGACAGGTATGCCGAGATTTTGCTCATCGGTAACTTGTGCGTTTTTTCCTGGTATGTAAATATTCCAACTTACCCCACCTATATAGGTCTTGATATATGAAATCAAGGCGTGGATAAATACAACGATGCCCACCATTTCTAATAACTCTTCAAGGGTCACTACTATCGCGTAGGATAGATCCTGCATCCCCGTTGTAGAAGCTAGGTATCCCCCTAGCAGTTCCACCCCCATTGCTCCCCCAATATAAACAGCGGATGCTGCAACAAACAATTTTCTTGTGGCAACAGGAAGGTGGAACACAAACTTACTATAGGATAATAGAAATATCGCTACCAGAAAACCGAACGGCACAACCCAAGTAAAGTAAAGAAATCCTGTGGCCTTTAGCAGGCTTCGCATCGGGTCAATCAATTTTTCGTGCAATTGACCAGCTTCGTCTATAGATATATATAAAAATATGAATGATAAAATTTTCCAGTGATGCTTGTATGGATCGCTATCCAAATTTTTCGCATAGGCGATCACACCCAGCAAGAGAGAACTAAACAGCAATGCCAAAACAGAGTAGAAGCTTGGAAGGTTCCGCTCGTAATCAACGTTGAATACCTTTGAAAAGTAAGCTGCAAACGGGGAATCCGGGAAGAAGTGCAGATTGATGTGACTTAAAGAAGATAGTACAACTAGACAGGTCACCACTCGAAGCAAAAATTGGGTTACAGCCCTAGGAGCTAAAGGGATTTGGAATTTCATGTTCTTTTAACCGTTCTCTTAAGCTTTGTTTAAGAGAATCTTATCAACAGACAAAAAAAAATCGGTCTACCCAAAGACACAGAAGACTCATCTGGGTGAAGGCCTTATTTTTGTTGTTACCGTAGGATTAAGGAATTTAGCAGACCTCGATCGCCCTTAATTTTATGGTGGCTATATAATTTTTTTTGTTTCCTGAAATGTAAATTAGATATCTCCAAAAAAGAAGCTGAAATCCTTACTACGGTTTAGTCGATATCTAAATTCGATCGATATCTGCCAGAGAAACTCGGCTTCAGGAAGCCGAGATCCCTCAGTACCGAGGATGTCTGTAATCAAAGGCCATCACTCATTAATCGAGAGTGAAAACCCTGAGAGGAAATAAGAGGTCGATCGCGATCGAGTGATTCGCCGCCATTTGTTAACCTAGACTTCCCCCAGCAAGATCAAAAAATCTCCTTGTCAAAGTTAATTAGCTTTCAGTCAATTGCTGATTTCCGAAGTTTTTGCTGCTTTACTTATTTTTCGTACCTGCGCGGCGTGTAAACCCAAACATCTCCATATTTGCGAGGAATAATCCGAGTTTGACTCGAACCGACAATCACTAAAGTTCTCATGTCTGCATCTTCCGGCTGGAATTCGCCGAGGGTGCAAACGCGCACAGATTGACCGGGCCGGCCGAGGTTTCGCCCCAATATGACGGGGGTATTAGCATCGCGACTTTGCAACAAAATCTCGATCGCCCTTGCGAGTTGCCAAATCCGCTGTTTCGAGATCGGATTGTAAAATGCGATCGCGAAATCTGCGATCGCAGCGGCCGCAATCCGCTGTTCAATGACCTCCCAAGGCTTGAGAATATCCGAAAGGGAAATCACGCAAAAATCGTGTCCGAGGGGTGCTCCGATCGCAGCAGCGGCCGCCTGCATGGCTGAAATGCCCGGTGCTACCCGAATATCGATGCCTTGCCATTCGGGTTTGGCATCAAAGTCGATCGCCTCAAACACCGCTGCAGCCATCGCAAAAATACCCGGATCTCCCGACGAAACAACGGCGACAGATTTGCCGGATGCTGCTAAATCTAGGGCAAAACGGGCGCGATCGATCTCTTCGCGGTTGTCGGAATCGTGCCGCTTTTGTCCTTCCCGCAGGGTTCCGGCTAAGTCGAGATAGAACTTGTAACCCACCCAATCCGTGGCTTCGCGCAGAATTTCCTTAACCTCCGGCGACATCCAGGGCGCGCCTCCAGGGCCGGTACCGACGATCGCGAGTTTGCCGCGGCTAAATCCGATCGCGCTAGCATTTATGGGTTCGGCGGCCAGGGCGATCGCGCAATTCAGGGATAAAGTGCGATCGCATTCGATTAAGTGACTGTTTGCACCGGCTGCTGTCAGGGCAATTTGTGCGGCCTTATTTTCGATGAATTCAATTGAGTCTAATTCGAGAAGTTCGGAGAGATTAAAAAAGCGGACGGGGACTTTAAAATATTGTGAAACTGCCTCAAGTGCCGGATTTCCCATCTCATCTTTTAATGCAAAAAATCCAGCAACGGAAGCTGCTGCTAAACCTGCATTTTCCAAGACTTGCTGCACAAATGAAACCGCTATTTCCGGCTCAATATTCGATAGTTTTGTGAGTGCAACTGCCACAATTTGCGGATGGTAAACTAAACAATCGGGCGTCGGCGCAATTGCTTTTTCGGTGACGCGGATAGTCAATTTTGCGTCGGGGGCGATCCTCTCCGAGGGCTGCGCTAACGGCAAATTGCTCTCGGAAAGCCAGCTTGCAGCCCCTTCTAGGCGTACTTTTGCCCCGGCGAGCAAATTTGAAATAAAAGTCTTCGCGTCCTCTGGATTCGCCAAATAATAGCCTTGGGGAGGACTCAGCAGCGCGGTGCGAAACCGGATATCTCCGGTGGTGGTAATTGCAGGTTGTACGCCGAGGGCTGCTGCAATCTCTCTGGCCAAATCATTAACGCCGTGCAAACCGCCCAGCAGGGGTACGACGGCGCTTCCGTCTTCGGCGACGGCTAAAACTGGCGGTTCGGCGCGTTTGTCTGACAGCAGCGGGGCGAGGGTGCGGATGATAATTCCGGCGGCGCAGATGCCGATGATTGGGGTTTCTGTGGCAAACAATTCCCGCAATGTTTCGCCGAAGTTGCTAAAGTTGATGTCTGTGTTGGAAGTGCGATCGATTAAACCGTAAATCTGGGAACCGGGGAAATGTGCGGAGATTTTTTTGGCGATCGGCAGGCTGTTTTGACCTAAGATAACTATTGCGGGAGGAATTCGATTCACGGTTTTAATTATGTGTGTGTTTGGAGTGGTTTGATTATTTTAATTTTTTGTTACTTTCAGAATAAAGATTTGACGAACCGCGAAGGCGCGAAGGGCGCGAAGGAAGAGTAAGAAGTGAAGCAAGAAGTTTTTCGGTTTTATTAGTGGCACAGGCATCTTGCCTGTGATTTTCTGCAATTAGTCTATCATTAAAAGAAGCAAATATTTCGAGGTAGGCCTGTGAAACGCATTGTCTTAATTGCAGGGTTTGAATCTTTTAATGCTGATTTGTACCGCAAAGCGGCTGAGTTGGCTGTTTCGGGGTGTCAGGGATTGGAAGTACGGGTTTTTAGCGATCGCGCCCTCGTAGACGAACCCAACGCTGTAGCAGCCGCTCTCTCGAATGCTGATGTGTTTTTCGGGAGTTTGCTGTTTGATTACGATGCGGTAATGTGGCTGCGGGAAAGGGTGCAACATATCCCGATTCGCCTGGTTTTTGAGTCTGCTTTGGAATTGATGAGTCTTACTCAAATCGGCGCTTTTAAAATTGGCGACAAACCGAAGGGAATGCCGAAGCCTGTTAAGTTTATTCTGGATAAGTTCAGCAATGGGCGAGAAGAAGATAAGCTGGCTGGTTATATCAGCTTTTTGAAAGTTGGGCCGAAGTTATTAAAATATGTGCCCGTGCAAAAAGTGCAAGATTTGCGAAACTGGCTGATTATTTATGGTTACTGGAATGCGGGCGGTGCGGATAATGTTGTCTCAATGTTTTGGATTATTACCGAAAAGTATTTGGGGCTGAAGGTAGCAGAAATTCCGCCGCCTGTGGAAACTCCCAATATGGGTTTATTGCATCCCGATTATAATGGTTATTTTGAATCGCCTCGGCAATATTTGGATTGGTATCTCGGTAATCAAGTTGGTAGCAGGCAAGATGCCCGTTCCACAAAAGAGGCTAGACATTTTGATAAAAATAGTTATAACGGGCAAGATGCCCGTTCCACAAAATTTGAGACTAATTTGTCTGAAAATTTAGACCGGGTTTTTAACGGGCAAGATGCCCGTTCCACAAAATTTGAGACCAATTGGTGTCAAAATTCAGACAGAGGTAAATCCCCTGTTGTGGGCATCTTGCTTTACCGCAAACACGTTATCACCAAGCAGCCTTATATTCCTCAATTGATTCGCTATTTTGAAGCGGCGGGAATTGTGCCTTTGCCGATTTTTATCAATGGCGTTGAAGGCCATGTGGCGGTGCGGGATTGGATGACGACTGCTGATGAAACTGCGCGCCGAAAACAAGGCAATATTGAAACTCTTTCGCTGTCTAAAGATTCTGTGGAAGTGGATGCGATTGTTTCTACTATTGGCTTTCCTTTGGTTGGCGGGCCTGCTGGTTCGATGGAGGGTGGAAGGCAGGTGGAAGTTGCTAAGCGCATTTTAACTGCTAAAAATGTACCTTATTTTGTGTCCGCACCTCTGCTGATTCAGGATATCCATTCTTGGACTCGTCAGGGGATTGGAGGTTTGCAAAGTGTGGTATTGTATGCTTTGCCTGAGTTGGATGGCGCGATCGATCCAGTGCCCCTGGGCGGTTTGGTGGGTGAGGATATTTATCTGGTTCCCGATCGCGCGAAACGCCTGACAAGTAGAATTAAAAATTGGGTGAAACTGCGGCAAACTCCGCCATCTGAAACGAAAATTGCGATTATTCTCTACGGGTTTCCTCCCGGTTACGGTGCGGCGGGTACGGCTGCTTTATTAAATGTACCGAAATCGCTGCTAAATTTCCTGCACAAACTTCAAGCAGCAGGTTATACAGTTGGAGAAATTCCGGCTGACGGGGAGGAGTTAATTCGCAGGGTGAAAGATGCGGATGATGCTGCAACCGCAGATGGGGGCGGATTAACGGGGATGAACGCAGATGGGAGGGGAGGGTTTGGCAATACTGTTAATGTTAAAACTCTGGAGAAGTGGCTGGGGTATTTGTCAATAAGTCGTATTGAAAAACAGTGGAAATCTTTGACGGGTACTGGGATTAAGACTGACGGCGACGAGTTCCAAATCGGTGGCATTCAACTGGGGAATGTTTGGATAGGTTTGCAGCCGCCGCTGGGAATTTCGGGCGATCCGATGCGCTTAATGTTCGATCGCGATTTGACACCTCACCCTCAATACGCTGCTTTTTACAAGTGGCTGCAAAATGATTTGCAAGCTGATGCTGTGGTTCACTTCGGAATGCACGGCACTGTTGAATGGTTGCCCGGATCTCCTCTGGGAAATACTGGCTATTCTTGGTCGGATATTTTGTTGGGAAGTTTGCCGAATCTTTATATCTATGCCGCCAACAATCCCTCGGAATCGATGTTAGCAAAACGGCGCGGTTACGGGGTTTTGATTTCTCACAACGTGCCGCCCTATGGCCGCGCTGGCTTGTACAAGGAATTGATGAGTTTGCGAGATTTGATTGCGGAATATCGAGAAGATACTGCAAAAAATTATGTGCTGAAAGAGGCTATTTGTAAGAAAATTTTAGATAGCGGTTTGGAGGCTGATTGTCCGTTTGATGATGCTCGCAAGTTGGGGATAGCTTTTAGTTTTGAAAATGTGGGAATGTTCAGTGCTGATGCTTTTAACCGCTATTTGGTGAAGCTTTATGAGTATTTGCAGGTGGTGGAATGTCGTTTGTTTTCTTCGGGTTTGCACGTTCTCGGAGAACCGCCTAGTTCTGAGGAAATGACCTCTTATCTTGAGGCTTATTTTGGGGATAGGTTATCACAGGAACAGGTGCAAGAACTGGTTGTTGAAGAAAATGAACCGCAGAGGCGCAGAGGGCGCAGAGAGGAAGAGAAAGAGGGGTTGGATGGGGTTTTTGAGGAGGGTTTTCTGGTTCGAGATTTGTTGTTGCAAACGACGGATGAGTTGACTAATCTTTTGCGGGGTTTGAATGGGGAATATATTCTGCCTGCACCGGGCGGGGATTTGTTGCGGGATGGGGCTGGGGTATTGCCAACTGGTCGGAATATTCATGCTTTAGATCCTTATCGGATGCCTTCTCCGGCGGCTTATGAAAGAGGCCGCGAAATTGCTCTAAAAATTATTGAGAAGCACGTTGAGGAACATGATAAATATCCTGAGACTGTGGCGGTGATGTTGTGGGGTTTGGATGCGATTAAGACTCGCGGCGAATCTATTGGAATTCTGCTGGAATTGGTGGGGGCTGAACCTCTAAAAGAAGGTACTGGCCGCATTGTTCGCTATGAATTAAAACCGTTAGCTGATGTCGGTCATCCCCGGATTGATGTGTTGGGAAATCTTTCGGGGATTTTTCGAGATAGCTTTGTGAATATTATTGAATTGCTGGATGATTTGTTTGTGCGGGCGGCGGAGGCTGATGAACCGGAATCGGAGAATTTTATTCGCAAACACGCTTTAATTTTGCAGGCAAAAGGTGTGCAGAATTATTCGGCAAGGTTGTTTTCTAATCCGGCTGGTGATTTTGGTTCTTTGGTGAACGATAGAGTTGTTGATGGTAGTTGGGAATCGGGGGATGAGTTGGGGAAAACTTGGGAAAGTCGCAATGTTTTTAGTTACGGTAGGAAGGATAAGGGGGAAGCGAGACCGGAGGTTTTGACTCAGTTGTTGCAAGGGTGCGATCGCATAATTCAAGAAATTGATTCTGTTGAATACGGTTTGACTGATATTCAAGAGTATTATGCGAATACTGGCGGTTTGAAGAAAGCCGCAGAAAAGCAGCGCGGCAAAAAGGTTAACACGAGTTTTGTAGAAAGTTTTTCTCAAGATACCACTCCGCGCAATTTAGAAGATTTGCTGCGCTTGGAATATCGAACTAAGTTGCTAAATCCTAAGTGGGCTAACGCGATGGCAAATCAAGGTTCTGGCGGCGCTTATGAAATTTCGCAGCGGATGACGGCGTTAATTGGTTGGGGCGGAACGGCTGATTTTACTGATAGTTGGGTTTACGATCAGGCCGCTGATACTTATGCTTTGGATCAGGAAATGGCGCAGAAGTTGCGGGAGGTCAATCCTGAAGCTTTTCGCAATATTGTCGGCAGAATGTTGGAGGCTAACGGGCGGGGTTTTTGGCTGCCGGATGCGGATAAGTTGCAGCAGTTGCGCGAGTTATACGAGTTGACTGATGAGAAAATTGAAGGGGTGACAGTGTAGTTTTTTTAGTCTAAATATTTAGGGGCGGGCTAGAAGCCCACCCCACAATAGTTTCACAATTTTTCAGGTGCAAGTTAGAGGCGCGGCTATTAAATACCTCGATCGCCCTGCGGTTTTGCTACAGGAACTGACGGTTTATTGTTTGGAGAATTAAAAGCTCGATCGACCAGATCTCCAAAGGGAACAAACTGCGGTGCAGACGATGGAGCTCCGGTTCTGAACGTTGTAACTGGCCCGCTGCCGTCTTGGGCAAAATTAATCAATCTCGTTAAAGCATCACCGGGATTTTTAGCATTGCGCTTGTCTAGGGTGAACAGCAGATTTTGAGAGTTGCAACGCCCCTGTCCGTTCACGTAACAAACTACGGGCAAGTTATTAACAATTCCTGTTGTTAACTGCAAGTTGCTCAATCTTCCACCATTCTGGGCAACAGCTTTTGTCAATCTATTGGAAACAATTTGACAGCGCTGCCAAGGTGTATATTCGCGGCCGAACTCGGTAGATTTCCACAGAATCATCGGATCTGTTGTGACATTTCCCCGGCGCGCAATTGTGACAAAATTCCGACCGGAAGTAACGCACTGAAATGTTGTTCTAGTGCTATTCCAAGAATTGCTGGCTGGAGCTGCTTGCACTTGGCTTGCGAAGGCGACAGTACCGGCAAAAACTAAAGCGGATGCTAATAAGGGTGCAGTGAATTTCATAATAACTCCTGCCGCTAAGGCAGCTAAATTTATGTAGGAAGTCATAGTTTTAGGGACAGGGCAGTATCATGTCCCTACCTATTCAGATTCGGCTGGTTGGCTGTCGCACCCGGATATTTTTCAAATATTAAATCAGGTTAGTTGCACCTCATGTCTGTAGGTACATAGCAGTGTGGTGTGTTTATTTCAACACTTGGGAACGTGGCTTTAGGAACACGGCACAGCTTTTTCTTTGTTTCCAACACTTCGAGACTGTGGCACAAGTATCATAGATAGTGTTTTTAGCTACATTCTGCAAAGCCAGGACAGTCAACAATGGTAAGTAAAACTACAAAGCACAGCTCGGAAATCGGCTGGCAAATAAATTTTTATGAAACCTCGAATCATTGTTTGCGGGTTGGGCCACACGGGACACAAGATTTTTTGTTTGTTGAGGCAGCAAGGAGCGATTGTGGTAGGTATTAGCGATCGCCCAATTCGCGGCGAAACTTCTGATGTGGTTGTCGGCAATTTGCAAGCAGCTTCTACCTTGTTGGCTGCTGGCATTCAAAACGCTCACACTTTAGTAATTGCAGGAGACGATGATGCTGTAAATTTGGCAATTTTGATGCAAGCGAGGATTCTCAATCCTCAGATTCGCATCATCAACAGATTGTTCAATACTAGCTTGGGCGACAGGATTGACCACACTTTGCCCGATCACGCTTCCATGAGCGTTTCATCATTGGCGGCTCCGGTTTTTGCCTTTGCGGCTCTCGGAAGTCAGGCGATCGGACAGTTGCGTTTGTTCGATCGCACTTGGCCGATTCACGAAGAATATATCGATGAAACACATCCTTGGAAAAATCAAAAACTCAGCGATTTGTGGGACGATCGATCGCGAATGTTGATTTATTATCTGCCGGCTGCTAACAAAACTGATTTAGTATCGGCGGTGCTTGCCGATCGGCAGTGTCAGCAGGGCGATCGGCTAATTGTTGCCACTCAGCCCACTCTCCACAGCCCCCAAAAAACTTTAACTCAAAAACTGCTCAAAACATTAACTAGACTGCACAGATTTCAGCAGCACAGCCAAGCAGCAGTAATTGTTGTACTGACGCTGCTGGCAATGATTGCCGTTGCTACTGCCACCTATATTTGTGTTGACGAGCATATCTCAATTGTTGATTCTCTGTATTTTTCAGTAGGGATGATTACCGGAGCTGGAGGCTATGAAAAAGTGGCCGAACAAGCTCCTGAAAGCATTAAACTATTTACAGTTGTCATGATGTTAGTTGGAGCCGGCATCATCGGCATCTGCTACGCACTGCTCAACGATTATGTATTGGGAACTCGCTTTACCGAATATTGGGATGTGGCGCGAGTTCCGCAGCGCAATCATTACATTATCTGCGGACTCGGAGGAATAGGTATCCAAATTGCTAAAGAACTGCACACTAACGGTTACGATATTGTGGTAATCGAGCAAGATCCCAACTGCCGATTTCTGAACACGGCTCGCTCAATGAAAATTCCGGTCATTCAGGGAAGTGCCAGTTTACCTGCAACTTTGGAAGCTGCTAATGTTAAGCAAGCGGCAGCACTTTTGGCGGTAACTAGCAGCGATATGTCTAATGTCGAAATTGCCTTGAGCGCTAAAGGATTGGCACCAAAACTATCAGTTATTGTTCGCAATCAAGACCCACGTTTTGCTTTGATGGTGCAGCAAGTTTTTGAGTTTGAAGGAGTTTTGAACCCGACGGAATTGGCGGCTCCTGCTTTCGCAGCGGCGGCGATTGGAGGCAGAATTTTGGGCAACGGAATGACGGCTGATAGTCTATGGGTTTGCTTGGCCACATTGATTACGCCAAACCATCCTTTCTGTGGCCACCGTATTCAAGATGCTGCTAAGTCTGCGGATTTTGTGCCTCTGTATGTGGAAACTAATTGTCAAACTCTCCACGGCTGGGATTTACTGAATTGTTGTTTGAGTACGGGGGATGTTTTGTATTTGACGATGCCGGCGAATCGGTTGGAGCAACTGTGGAGAACGACCTCGGAATTAATTAAAACTTAATGGTTTGATGCGGTAATTTATTTTGCCGATCGCTCAATTGCAACTACAAACCTGATAAAATGGGCCCTGTATAGTAAATAGGACTTACGGCTAATCCTCAGAAATCCGGTTTCTTAGGCCAAGTTCTAGTATAAATAACCAACAGAGTCTCAATTAGTTGCGGTTTAGAATGAGAAAATTTTTAGCATTATGTGTGTTTGGGCTGATAATGGCGATCGCCTCTGTAGCTGTCGCGGCTCAACCTTTGTTTCTCGCTTATCCTCCCGCCAACCACAAAACTACAGCCGATCGCATTTTTTTAATCGGTACAGCGCCTGCACCGGGACAAGTGTTGGTAAATGGCAACCAAATTTCGCGCACCGCATCCGGGCATTTCGCCCCTACTTTTCCGCTGCAACCCGGCGAAAATATCTTTACCTTGCGTTACGAAAATCAGGAAGTCAAAATTAAGGTGACGCGCGAGTCAAATCAGCCGGAAGCCCCTGTAGGATTGGCTTTTGCTAAAAATTCCCTGACGCCGAAAGTCGATGTGGCGAGTTTGCCGGGAGAATATATTTGCTTTGGGGCGATCGCACCTGCGAATGCTCAAGTTTCGGTAAAATTGGCGGGCGTTACTATTCCTTTAAAAGCGCGATCGCAAGTCGAACTACCCGACAACGCATCTGTACTGTTAGATGCAAATTCCCCCATCAAAAAAGGCGGCAGCCAACAGTATCAAGGCTGTGCTAAAACTCCCCCCACCCCACCCTTGGCAACGGGAAGCAATGAGTCTAAATCTTCCCTACCAAAGGCTGAAAAAGTTGAATTAGGAGTGCCTGTATTTGAGCTAACAATGAATGATAAAACTATCAGCCAACAAGGTACTGGCAAGATTACTATTCTTTCTCCGGCTGACTTAGAAATAGCCGAAGTAACAGCAGATCCTGGTGTCGCCCGAACTGGGGCGAGTACAGATTTTTCTCGGATGACACCGCTGCCGAAGGGAACGCGAGCAACAATTATCGGGCGCGAAGGAGAATGGCTCAGACTCGATTACGGTGCTTGGATTAAAGCAGCGGAAGTGCGAATTGTCAAGGATACAGTGCCTCCGCGCTCGATTATTCGCAGCGCCAGCTCGCGTCAAGTTTCCGGCTGGACAGAGGTATTATTTCCCTTAGAAACACCCGTCCCAGTCACCGTGCAGGAAGGAGAAGGCACTTTTACTTTAACGCTGTACAATACTACTGCTCAAACTGACATTATTCGCGTTTCTGATGACCCGGTAATTTCACGTTTGGAATGGCAACAAATCTCGCCACTGCAAGTACAATACACTTTTAATCTCAAATCTGCCCAGCAGTGGGGTTACAAGTTGAGATACGATGGCACAACTTTAGTGTTGTCTTTAAAACACCCGCCTGCGAATACAAGCATGATGCCGAATTTGCAAGCAAAGCCCTTATCGGGAATTAAGATTCTCATCGATCCGGGGCACGGCGGCCCGGAGGATGGAGGTGCTGTGAGTCCAGTGGGGATTAGAGAAAAAACAGTAGCTTTAACAGTGTCGAAATTGGTGCAACAGGAATTGCTAAATCGGGGCGCGAATGTGGTAATGACGCGGGTTGAAGATGTCGATTTGGATTTGCCACCGAGGGTGGAAAGGATTCAAAAAGAAGAACCTGCGATCGCAATTTCAATTCACTACAATGCTTTGCCAGATAACGGCGATGCCATTAAGACTAAAGGCGTCGGTGCTTTCTGGTTTCACCCGCAAGCGCACAGCTTAGCAGTGTTTTTGCACAATTATTTAGTTGCCAAGTTGAACCGTCCGAGCTATGGTGTATTCTGGAACAACTTAGCCATGACTCGTCCTGCCGTTGCTCCATCTGTTTTAATGGAATTGGGATTTATGATCAATCCCGAAGAGTTTGAATGGATTGTGAATCCGACAGAACAAAAGAAATTAGCTGAGGCGATCGCCCAAGGTGTTACCGAATGGTTTGCCTCGGTCAAATAATAGTTAGTAGTAAGAACTGAAATCCTTCTCAAAAAATTCATAGTCAGGACTTCAGTTCAGTCAATCCACGGAAATGAAATAATGCTAATTTTTACTCAATCAAAAGCCTTTTTTATTGCAGCCGTCGTTGCAAGTTTTAGCTTCTCACTTTACAGTTTTCCTGTTTTCGGCAAGCAGCAAAGTCTTTCTCCCGCAAAAGCAGAAGCTTTAAAAAAGCAAACTCATTGCTCGTTTATTACAGGTGAAGGTGGCGCTGTTAACATTCGCAAAGGCCCAGGCAATAAGTACGCGGTTGTAGCTAAACTCAAAAGAGGAGACGGAGTTAGAGCTGTCAGCAGACAAGGTAATTGGGTGAAAATTGCGGCCAGATTTTCGGGTAATCCTCCTAATGAAACTTTGACAATCCTTGACGGTTGGGTGAACAATCAATTTATTAATGGCTGTTCCGAAGACCAATTTGACAGGTGGCGGCAATAGGGAATTTGGTTTGTAGTAAGGATTTCAGTCCTTAGTTGAGATGAAAACTAAAGTCCTCACTACAAACCACACCAGGAGATTTTTAAAAGTGGTACAAAAAAGGATCTCGCCCTGATTCATTGTTGCATTCTCAACCAGCTAAACACCTGTTCAGCGGTGATATTCAGGGGAATCATTTCGGGAACCGGAACGACATCGCTACCTTCGCAGAATTGAGGTTGTTGGTTGGGTAAAAACGCTAAAATCGATCGATCGTCTGGATCGATTAGCCACCCCAACTGACAATTATGTTGCAGACAGTGAATAATTTTTCTAGTTACGCGATTTGAGCTTTGCTGTGGCGACAGGATTTCGATCGCCCAATACGGTGCAATTCGCACATCATCCACTGGTTCGCCACTGTCATCAAATTCAATTTGTTCCCATAATAGTACCGCAATATCTGGAACAATCGATCGACCGCCAAAGGTACACCGCAACTCTGGAAAAGCGTAAGCTATCTTGGGTTCCTCTACCACTTCATTAATGACACGCAGGAATTGCCCCTGGAGACGAGAATGTTTAGTTTTCGGCATAGGTTTTTGGATAATCTCGCCCTCAATGTATTCGCTAGCCGGTTTAGTTTCTGGCAGTTTCAGAAATTCTTCCAGGGTGAGGCGCCCAGTTGCGATTGTCATAAATAAATTCCTCGATTATACTATCTCCAGTGTAAGAAAAAAATATTTATCTTGCATGAAAATGGTGCTATCTCACCTAATTTTCCGGAACAATCTGCTGTTTAAACTCAAACAAATTAGGATTTGTAGGGTCATAAAAAGCCCGCAACCAATGCACGTTTGGAGATCCAAAAGTTTCAACTCTAGTAAAGTTTTTCATTCTAGGTAATTGAGTCTCATCGGTAAAACGGGGTAAAGGTTTATCGATGCGGAAATAGTGAGTATCGCCGTGGACGAATACAACTTGTCCTGGGAAATTACCTGTTTCTGTTTCGAGAGTTGCTATAAAATCGTTGTAGCCACTTCTTCTTTTGTCCGTCGGATCGAGTTCAAATCCCGGATTTGCCTGTGCAATTAACACAATTCCTTTGCTGTTGCTGCGTTTGGCTAAAGCAAAACATTCTTTTATCCAGGCTAAGTTAGCCCAATTGCGATCGGCATATTCTGCATCTGCTTCGGGAGTGCGGCCAAAATTGTTGTTGCTTCCCGGCATATTAATCGCGAAAAACACAACGCCATGATAAATCCAGCGAACATTTTCGCGGAATTTAGCAAACTGCGGGTTTTCGCTTTGACGGGTGAGAGTTAAAGTGCGCTTTCCCAAACTTTGATTACCTTGGTTGAAAATTTCCCGCAGTTTAGCGAGTCTTTCTACTGGATCGTAACTGCCGTTTTTTGAACGGTGGCAATCCGTCCATTCATTGTCACCATAAACTAGAATAAATGGAATTTCAAAATTATCAAATAACTGCTTGCGACTGAAAAAAGTTGCATCATCGCAGACACTAGAACCGTTTTTAATGTCGCCGTCGTGGACTACAAACGCTGCGGGCGATCGATTGATATCTGCAATCAAACTCGGAAATTGTGCTTCCTGTTCGGCACTGTAGGGCAAATCACCAATCAAGGCAAATTCAAAAGGTCGATTCCCCGAAGTTTGAGCATAAGTTAAAATACCAAAACCCGTAATTGATACAAAAACAATAAAGGCAAGAATTAGATAGTTTTTTTTCATCTATTTAACCGTAACTAAATCAGTTATGATACCATATAAGCCGACAAGTCACTCTCAAAAATCATGGATTTTCGTCGGTTGCTCTCGCTAATTGCCATGCTTTCGATCGCAGGCTGCAATATCCAAACGCCACAAACCAACACACAGCCTACAGAAAGTCGTAGCTTGCGGGGCGGGACGCCATCGCCAATTGCAGCCCCTGTTCCCGCCGAACCAAAGTCGGAGATCAAAGAAGCGAAACTAATTGCTGTCGGCGACATCATGATGCACAGTACCCAAACGCGATCGGGCTACGATGCAAAAAAGAAAACATACAATTTTGACAATTTCTTCGCACCAGTTAAAAGTATCTTATCAACAGGCGATTGGGTCATCGGAAATCTCGAAACACCTTTAGCGGGGGAAGATGCGGGCGGATATACGGGATATCCGCTATTTAACGCACCGGCTCAATTAGCAGATGCTGCTAAAAAAGCCGGATTTAATATCTTGACAACCGCGAACAATCATGCTTTAGACCGTGGAGAAAAAGGGGTAATTAGGACGATCGCCAATCTGAGCGATCGCAAAATTGCGTTCACAGGAACAGCCACATCAGCCGCCGAAGCTTCACGCACTTTAATCAGCACCAAAAACAACATTTCATTAGCCAAGCTAGCCTACACCTACGGCACAAACGGCATTCCCATACCCAAAGGCAAAGATTACTTAGTTTCGCTAATAGACGAAAAAAAGATAGTCAAAGACATTGCCAAAGCCCGAAAGCAAGGAGCAGATATTATCGCAATTTCCCTGCATTTTGGCGACGAATATCAGCGACAGCCAAACACCCAACAAAAACAATTAGTTGAAAACCTATTAAAAGCTGGTGCAGACATCATTCTCGGCAGCCATCCCCACGTCGTTCAACCTTACAAAATTTTTAAGTTTCCCGGAAAAAATGGCAAAACTCGCAAAGCTGTAGCAATTTATTCAATGGGAAACTTCATTTCCGGTCAGAATAAAAAATATACAGACTTAGGCGTAATTTTGCAAGTAAATATTCGCAAAAAACTTCCCGAAAAAACCACCGAAATTACAGATGTGAAAACATATCCTACTTGGGTACAAAGCTACAGCTTGAACAACAAATTAAACTACCGCGTTTTGCCCTTAGCAAAAACTGTCACCGATAAAAAAGATCCACTCTTAGCAACTTCGCAATACCCAATTTTATCAAAATATTTGCAGGATATGAACAATCATCTTAACTCTTTAAATAAACCTCCAGATAATAAGAAATCCCTCCCTTAAGGCGGGGGGACTGAATAGCACTCTATCTAAGTTTTAGGTTTTAGGTTGGATACTTAGTCTATTCCACCTACCACCTACCACTTATTTTGGAGAAGTGTTTTTTACACGTAACTGAACAAACCTAGAGCGCTCTGAGTTAAAAATCTGTCCTGCAAAACGGCAATTAATTCGTAATTTGAATTTTTTTCGCGGTAAATAGCAGTGCCAGAAATTCCCTGAATTGGAGAGCCATCTAAGAGGTAGTCAGACGCACTTCCTGGCAGTTGAATTGTGTCTGCAAAGGGCAGATAATCAGTAATTAATGCGTAGTCACCATCGCCGCCAACATTGTAGAAAGCCTGACCGGGCGCACCGAGAACGAAGGTATCCAATCCTGTCCCGCCAATCAGCGTATCTGCATCAATTTCCGCCCCGTAACCGTAAGCAATTATTCGGTCATTTCCGCTACCGCCATCTAAATAGTCGCTGCCATCGCGGCCTACGCCACTATCAGTTAGGATGTCGTTTCCATCGCCGCCGTAAAGAGAATCATTTTCCGTGCCACCGATGAGAAAATCATCTCCAAACTCGCCGTCTAATTTATCGTTCCCGCTACCTCCAATTAGGATGTCATCCGCATACCCGCCCCGCAGTTCGTCATTACCGGTACCCCCATTTAATTGGTCGTATCCATAGCCACCGTCGAGGAAGTCATCGCCATTTTCACCAAATAGTTGGTCGTTGCCAAAACCGCCATAGAGTGTATCGTCATCTTCGCCACCGTACAGAAAGTCGTTTCCGCCCACGCCGACTAGAGAATCATCCCCTGCTAAGCCGTAGATGACATCATTTTCTAGGGTTCCTTTCAAGCTGTCTGCTTCTTCAGTTCCAGTGATAACCATTGTTTTAGTTCCTGAAATTGCTAGTCGGGAGCGCAAATCGTGCGAGCGAAATTGCCATCGAGGTGGGATGGCAAAATCTAAGAGCGCGATCGCTCTCCCTTAATCAGTTATATCTACTTTAACTATTTTGAAAATTTTCGACCAGTCGCTTATTTGAGTGACACTCATTTTAGGGAACTCAACTGCTGAATGAGCCAATCAATCTCCCCTTCCACATCAGCAACCTGCTCAACATCGGGAATCTGCTGGCGCTGCACCATCACCACCGGAATTCCCAGTTCTCTAGCCGCAACAACTTTAGCATAAGTAGCAGATTCTCCGCTGTTTTTACTAACAATTATATCAATCTGGTATTTTAATAGTAATTGCCGCTCGTATTCCAATGTAAAAGATCCCTTGCTAATAACAATTTACCGTTAGGTATAGGAGTATTTAGTGCAGGAGGATCGATCGCCCGCATCAAAAACCAAATAGTCATTGATCTAGGGTGCGTCAGGGAAAACGATATTACCCGAAATCGCGGTACGGCAGTGCCGTTTCCCTACAAATCGGGCGATCGTTACATCCGACCCGGTTGATTTTACCCGTTACCCGAAATTAGGACACCGCACTGCCGTTTTCCTACCATTAACCGGGGAATCGTTATATCCGATCGCGCGATCGCCCTGGACTCCGGGAGATTCTGATGGAGTTCTTCTGTATAATTCTCACCGTGAGGACAAACTATTCTTGACGCTAAAACACGAGCGTCGAAAGTAAATTTGTCTCTCAAGTTGAGTACAAGTTTCCACCTTGACTCCCGGCAAGTCGGGAGCATCTCAATGAAAACAGGCAAGCTAGAAATTGAGATTCTCCCTACATACCTTCGGGCTCTGATGCGATCGGGCGATCGACAAGATTGCTGTAGGGAAACCGCACTACCGTTTCCTGACTGCTGTTTCCTTACCCCCAGTTTTTTTTAAAGTCGCATAAATTTTCCGTAAATACCGATCTACACACTTCCCAAACCCAAAGTTAAAATATAGCCAATAAAAAAAATAGCTCTTCCTAGCTGTTTTTTTGGCAAGCTAAATATCAGGGAGTTCATCTACGTGTCAATAAATAAAACGCTTAAAGGCAGAGCCACTACACCTGCTGCAGGTTTTACAATGATTGAGCTATTGATAATTCTTTTAATCATAGGAATATTTTGTGCGATCGTCGCCCCCTCTTGGCTAATGTTTATCAACAACCACCGTTTAAAGCTATCGCTCGATAGAGCTTATTGGGCAATGGAACTTGCCCACAGCAACGCCAAACGATCCAAAATTTCATGGCAAGCCAGCTTCAAACAAGTAGGAGAAAATGTACAAATAGCCGTTCACCCAGCCGACATTCCCCCAGCTCAAATACCAGACAGTCAATGGAAAAACCTAGAACCGCAAATTCATATAGATCCAGATGAAACAACAGTGCTCCAAGTAAATGAAAGCAACGAGCAAAAAACAAACGGCACAATCCGGCGCGTCATGTTCAACCACAGAGGTTGCCCCGTATCTCGAAGCGACCACGATTGCACGCTAACGAGTATAAGAGCCAAAGGAACCCTAACGCTATATCATCCCAACTTAAGAAACAGCCAACGCTGCATCATCATCTCCACTCTTTTAGGACATAAACGCACCTCCAAACGACAATCAAAACCCAACGAAAACAAAAGATATTGTTACTGAGTCACTGATGTAGGGTGCGTCAGGGAAAACGATATTACCCGAAATCTGGACACGGCAGTGCCGTTTTCCTACAAATTGGGCGATGCTTACATCCGATCACCCGATGAATTATGTTGGGGGTAGGGAAACGGCATTGCCGTCTCCTCCATCGCCTTGTTGTCGATAGCTATATTCGATGTCAATTTCTGACGCCACATCTCAGATATAATCAACTACTTCTTACTCGGCGCAATCTTCTCAATAGAAATCAGCGCCTCCATCACCGACTCCACAATGGGAGCCGCCACCGTACCCCCCGAAGAACCCTGATTAGGCTCATCAATCACCGCCAGCACCACATACCGAGGAGCCTCCACAGGCATTATCCCCACAAAGCTAGTAATAATCGCGTTCTTAGAATAACCCCCACCAGCATTAGCTTTTTGAGCCGTGCCTGTTTTTCCAGCAATCCGATACCCAGGAATTTGTGCAGCTTTCCCCGTACCACCATCAACCACAGTTTCCATCATTTCTAACACCTGCTTAGTAGTTTCCGGCGAAAAAACCTGCTTTGGAACCGCCCTCGGAAGCTTCCAATAAGCTTCACCTTCCCTATCAAAAAGTCCCCGCACAACGTGAGGAGTCACTAACTTGCCACCATTAGCCAAAGCGCCGTTAAGCTGCACCAACTGCATCGGAGTAATCGAAAAACCTTGCCCAAAGGCCGTAGTAGCAACTTCCACCGGAGAGTTAATAAATTGCTCTCGATTTTTAAGTTGACTGCTTACTTCAAAAGGCAAATCAGTTCCCGCAGTTTGTCCGAGTCCGAGTTTTTCTAAAGCTTGATAGTAAAGAGAAGGTTTCATTGTTCTCATGATGTGCACCATCCCCACATTACTAGAATGTTTCAAAATCTCAGTAACAGTCGAAGGGCCGCGCGCGCCTGCTCTTTGGTAATCGGAATTTTGGATAGTCCAGGGATTCATATAAATCCGACCTTCATCGTTAAACACAGTATTAGGTTTCACCGCACCCGCTTCCAGAGCGATCGCCACATTAATCGCTTTAAAAGTCGAACCAGGCTCATAAACATCAGTGACAGCCCAATTTTTATAGCGCGACAAATCGAAATTAAAATATTGATTCGGGTCATAAGAAGGTTCCGCCACAACTGACAGCAATTCCCCGTTACGGGCATCCATCACAATCACTGTGCCCCGCTTCGCATCGTGTTGCTTCATTTTTTCCTTGAGGGCACTTCGGGCAGCCCGCTGCAAGCGACTGTCGATCGTCAATTGCAATTTCAAGTCATCAAGCTGTACAAATCCCGCCGTCAGCCGATCTGGAACCCAATTCCCATTGCTCGACCTGCTAAACTGAATCGACGGCATCGATCGTTCCAACAAATTCTGCTGGCTGTATTCCACCCCGGCTTGTCCCTTCCGTTCCCCGTCCACATAACCGAGGATATCCGCCGCCAACTCCTGCTGCGGGTAAAAACGCTGCTGCTGCCGCAGCAACTCCAAGCCATCGACCAGACTCTCTTTAATTTGCATCCCAGCGACGCGATCGGCAACCTCTTGAGGCAGAGACTCCGCAATTGTAATACCGCTTTCAGCAAGATTAAACCTGCGTATCAGTTCAGTTTCCGACGTAGTGCCCGGAGTCAGTTCGATCGCCAGCATCGGAGCCAATTTAGCAGCAATTTCCGCCTTTGAGTGGTTAAACAACTTCGGGTGAGCGTAGAGCGTGTACACCTGTCTGTCGATCGCCAAAACATTTCCTGCGCGGTCAATTATCGGGCGTCTCGGTACAAAGGGCTTCGTTTTGAGAGTTTGCTGCTGCTCGGCCTGTTTACGCAGCGCCGGAGCTCGCGTCACCTGCAAATAAAACAAATTCACAGCCAGCCCCAGCCCCCCCAGCATCAACACCGCCCACACCGCCCACAAACGGAACTTGCTGCGCTTTAAACGCTCCACCGGTCGCCCCCAAGATGCAGCCGTCTGTTGTGGCGATCGGCCGAAACTGCCGGAATATCTAGGCTTTGCTGGTTTTTCCCACCCAGTACGCGCGGCGAAGCTATCCCGTAGGGAATCGCCCGCCTGTTTTTTGCGTTTAAAATTCGGCGATCTGTAGCGGTCAAAACGGGGGTCGTAGCTCATGGCATTAAAAATTCAATAGCAAGTTAGAGCGTTTTAGAATTTAGAATTTATAACTTAAATCTTAAAAGATAAAATTCACGACTTGGGAATGAGCATTCCCTATCAGGGTTTGGATCACCTACAGTTGCATTCTATTTTTTGAAGTGGTCTTAATTATTTTTAATCTGTAACTTACGGTGGGAAGCAGAAAATCGATCACGACTTGCAAAAAAGTCAACAAGGAAATTAGATCCTCCAATTCTCAAGCCCTCGGACACTCAGGCCCTCGGGCGCTCTCCGCTTTGACACAGGTTTAATAGCCCAGCGGTGTTTCCACACCGGCTCGACTCTTGAGAGCGGGCTCAGAATTTGGTGCCGCAACGGGCGATCGAGTTTCAGGGGCCGGCTGCAAGAAAATCGTGTCCCCAGGATTCTGTGGAACCAAACCGGTTTCGGAATTTTGGGCTTCTTTAGCAAGTTGGTGTTTCAAGACTTCGCTAGAAGCACTCAATTGCTGTTCCCGGAGGCGCAGAGTTTCCAGTTTTTGATACTCCTGACTCCAGCGCTGCTCGCCGTAAACTGTCAAGCCGTAGAGACTCAGAGCACCGCCCAAAAGCATAAGCGCTACCACTGAGGAGGCGCGCTGTGCCTGCAGGAGCGATCGTAACCACACTGGCTGCTGCTGGCGATTGGGCAACACTTTCAGCACTGATGCCGACGATCGAGTCTGAGCCTGTTCATCTGCTGGCGAGTAGTTGGGCAATACCGGCCCTGTCTTCGCCCGCCTAGCTTTGGCAATAGAAGTAACTTTGCTTTTGGCAGCGCCAGCAGCGGGCTTGCGGGTCGATCGGGAGCGGGGAGAATCGGGGGATCTGATAGCAGCGGTCATAGAGTTCACCAATACGTAAAATGGGGTAGCTTCAGCTTGATTGAGGTTAAAAGTTTTTTGTCTCCGAGATCGCCAGTGGTGGCTATCTGCGTTCGATCGGCTATCCTTACCAAGGATACCTCACAAGCCAACCAACCCATCCTACCACTGGTCTCTTTGACTTCAGGATTTGCCAAAAAAAAGAAATCTTTGCTGGTTAGCGATAATCTATGTGAAATTTATTAATAAATGCAGTATTGTAATCAACGAGCGAATCGTTGAGCTATTCGTGCCAGCATTGTTTCTCAAGTACACTATTCCCTTCCTTGCGATGGGTTTTCAATGTTAAGGAGTTTTTATGAACAAGGGATTAATTCGTTTGACTTTGGTAGTGGGCTTGGCAGCCGCCCTCGGCGCCTGCGGAGGTGAGACCACCAGCCCCACCAGCCCTTCTCCGGGCGGACCTGGCACTACTACTACTCCTCCTGCTGCTTCTTCTCCATCTCCAAAGGCCACTCCCACTACTAGCCCTGCCCCTACTCCTAAAAAGCCCTAACAAGGGCTCTGTCCGAGTCGGTGCCCAACGAGCCTAGCCTCGGGGTGAAAAATGGTTCGCTCCTCGCATTTTTTCATCTCATCGGTCTAGGTCTCAAGTTGGGTGGTAGTGATTGTCTGATGCTTTTACTACTAAAGTTCAGTACGTCCCGTTACCGCAGCAAAGTCCGCTGATTCGCTGCGTTACAAAAACATTCCCTTTCAACTAGAAAATTTGACCAATAATTTCTTGATGGTACCCGCCACGTGATTTATCCGTGGAATCAATCCCAAATCCAAAATCCTTGCATCCTCAAGCCCCCGGATTTATCCGTGGTGTCAATCTCAAATTTAAAATCTAAAATCTCAAATCGAATGACTCCCGGCCTGCAGGTCTTGAAACTCAAACCTGTGACAGGATGTTTGAGGACATTGCCACTGCTGCTGCCTCAACTGAATATCCACCGGAGGCAAGCGAGACTCGACGCAAATTTTGCACTCTATCCAGTCTCCCTTGCCTTCCCCGCAACTGTTCCCACAGACGAGAGGAAAGCAAGCAGACACTTGGATGCTCGTCGAAAACTGGCTCGATGACAGCATCGGCATTGCTACTCGATTTGTTGACTACGAGTTTCGCGTCTGTGCGGTCGAGCACATCGAGCCGTCTGTTTTGAGCAAGTTTAGTGATTCAATTGGCGCCGCACCAGTTCGGTATTAACCCTGCCTCGGCAAAACTCGCTCCAGTTGCGCCTCAGTGCTGCTTTAAACCTATTGCACCGTCGCTGGTAGGATGGTGCTAGTTTGGTAGGCAATTCCTTGAGGATGGCAGATATTGCTTGCTGCTGTCGCCATGCTGAGTGCTTTAGCTTTGATTCCTCAATACCGAGTTAAGCATCCTTGGCTGTTTGAGCGTATTGCCCAAATTCATGGACTTTGTGGGGAGACCCAGCCTCCAGAATCTGAAAGTCTATCGATCAGGCTATCCTCCCTACCTGAAAATTCCAGGTAAACTATTAACTGCTGACCGACACTTACAGGCTTGACCCTCCTGTCGCGGCAAATCGACAATAGTTGGAAAATTTTCCATATCACATATTAAATAATAAGTCAAGGATATTTCGGAAAAATATAAATTTTTCAATTTGTTTTAATATTTCTATACTTAGATGTTAGCAGCAAAACCCCAGCTCTGCCGCCGGCAAGGCAACAGCCTGCCGTGTGTGCAAGGGCGCGCGCTGGAGCTGCAGCAGTCAAGATCATGCTAATCAGTGGTAGGATCAGCGATCAAAAATGTATCCAAATGTAAAGTGCAGCGCCGCTCTAGGTTTTGAAAGCCATTTAGTTAAAAGATTGAGGTAAGTAGTTTTATGCCCGCGACCGTCCCCTTTGAACAGATTGACCGCATTGTTTGGAATCAGCACCACGATCCATTTGAAGTGCTAGGCCCTCACGCGATCGAAGAAAATGGCAAAAAAGTCTGGGTCGTCCGAGCTTATCTGCCGAATGCGGATGCGGTATCCGTAGTTTTGCCGGAGGCCAGGGCCGAATACCCGATGAAATCAGAACATCACCCTCACTTTTTTGAATGTACGATCGACACCCCAGAACTAGCAAACTATCAATTGCGGGTCAAAGAAGGGGAACACGAGCGCTTCATCTACGATCCCTACGCCTTTCGATCGCCCAAACTCACAGAATTCGACCAGCACCTATTCTCAGAAGGCAATCACCACCGCATTTATGAAAAACTCGGGGCGCACCTCACCGAAGTAGGCGGCATCACAGGAGTATATTTTGCCGTTTGGGCTCCGAATGCCCGCAACGTCTCTGTTTTAGGAGATTTCAACTATTGGGACGGCCGCAAACATCAAATGCGGAAGTCGCAAAACGGCATCTGGGAATTATTTATTCCGGGACTATCCGTGGGAACTTCCTACAAATACGAAGTGAAAAACCAAGACGGACATCCCTACGAAAAGTCCGATCCTTACGGTTTCCAGCAAGAAGTGCGGCCTAAAACAGCATCAATTGTCACCGACTTAGACACCTACACTTGGCACGACAGCGCTTGGATCGAAAAGCGGCGGCACACAGACCCACTGACGCAGCCGATTTCGGTTTACGAATGCCACATCGGTTCTTGGCTGCACGCGGCTACTGACGAACCCGCCGTGCTAGCAAATGGGGAAATAGAACCCCCCGTGCAGGTTTCGGAACTCAATCCCGGGGCGCGCTTTCTGACTTACCGGGAATTAGCCGATCGGCTGATACCCTACGTCAAAGATTTGGGATTCACCCACATCGAAATGCTGCCCATCGCCGAACATCCTTTCGACGGTTCTTGGGGCTATCAAGTAACTGGCTATTTCGCCCCAACTTCCCGCTACGGCAAACCTGAAGATTTCATGTATTTTGTTGACCAGTGCCACGCCAACGGCATTGGCGTACTGGTGGACTGGGTACCGGGACATTTCCCCAAAGACGGCCACGGCTTGGCTTTCTTTGACGGAACTCACTTGTACGAACACGCGGACTCCCGCAAGGGCGAACACAAAGAGTGGGGAACCCTAGTATTTAACTACGGCCGCAACGAAGTGCGGAATTTCCTAGTATCAAACGCTCTGTTCTGGTTTGACAAGTACCACATCGACGGGATTCGCGTGGATGCCGTAGCCTCGATGCTTTATTTGGATTACTGTCGCGAACCGGGAGAATGGCTGACCAACCAGTACGGGGGCCGGGAAAATATCGAGGCGGCAGATTTTCTGCGTCAGGCGAATCACGTCATTTTTAGCTATTTCCCAGGGGCGCTGTCGATCGCCGAAGAATCTACCTCTTGGCCGATGGTATCATGGCCGACCTATGTAGGCGGTTTGGGTTTCAACCTGAAGTGGAACATGGGTTGGATGCACGATATGCTCGACTATTACCACATGGACCCGTGGTTCCGCCAGTTCCACCAGAACAACATAACTTTCAGTATGTGGTACAACCACAGCGAGAATTTCATGCTGGCTTTGTCCCACGATGAGGTAGTCCACGGCAAAGCCCACATCATCGGGAAAATGCCAGGGGACGAATGGCAAAAGTTTGCAAACGTGCGGTGTTTGTTTACTTTTATGTTTGCTCATCCCGGAAAGAAAACGATCTTTATGGGGATGGAGTTCGGCCAGTGGCAAGAGTGGAACGTTTGGGGGGATTTGGAGTGGCGTTTGCTGCAATTCGAGCCGCACCAAAAGTTGAAGCTGTTTTTTAAAGATTTGAACAATTTGTACCGCAGCGAAACGGCACTTTACAGTCAAGATTTTGCTGAGGATGGGTTTGAGTGGATTGATTGCAGCGACAACCGACACAGTGTCGTGGCATTTGTGCGCCGAGAGAAGGATGGCGACGAGTTTGTGGTGACGGTGTGCAATTTTACGCCGCAGCCGCACTCTCACTATCGCGTAGGAGTGCCGGAACCAGGTTTCTATACGGAGTTGTTTAACAGCGACGCGCGGGAATACGGCGGCAGCAATATGGGGAATTTGGGCGGTAAGTGGACTGAGGAGTGGTGGTTCCACAACAGTGCTTATTCGATCGACTTGTGTTTGCCACCTTTGGGGGTCTTGATCTTAAAGCTCGATCGGGCAAAAACAACAGCAAAATCTCAACAGTTTTAAGTTGTGAGTCATGAGAGTTTTGAGTTAAACATCAAAACTTTATTAAACCTAAAACTTTGAGGGTATTTAGAAACCCGGTTTCTTGCAGAAACCGGGTTTTTTCTGTTTTGTTGTTGCGAACAAAGGAAGTTCTGCAACGGATTCGCTTTCTTCGGATTTAAGGAGTTTAATATTAATTCCGGTTGCATCGGAATGATTTAACCGCAGAGATCGCAGAGATCGCAGAGGAAGAGAAGAGAGAGATGAATAATTTCGATGCACACAGAAAGGATATAATAACTCTTCTAAATACTTAGGCTACCCCTCGAGTCCGATCGGCGGGGGAACCGCGAGGGTATAAGTTCCAAATACTACCGCTAGGCGAGCGTACCTCTTACCAATTTTTAATTTCGAGTATCGGAAGCGCCAAGATTATAAGAAACTTTTGACTGCTCAACTGTTACTACTTCCGAAAGAGATTGTTCTGTCGATACCTCTAAAGCTGGCAGTGGTAGATGCTTCATTTCCCAAACTTTCAGCAAAATTAGATATTCATAAAAAGCTTGCAGCGTGCACCAAGCCAATCCCGCTTGGCCGTCAAGAAATCCGCCGAGTAAAATATACATATAGAAAAAGCGCACCACAGGCCGCAAAGGCAAGCGCAAAGAAAAATCTTTCAAAGCGCGGCGCCTTTCCACCTCCGACGCGCCAAACAATAAATCCCACCAATTTACTTGACCTGCTTCTAATTGACGGAGAGTTTCAGCCGCCTCGTCAGTCGAGTAGCGGTTGTGCTTTTCAATCCAGCGGGAAAGACCTTTGCTGCAAGTATAGTGAGGGTAAGTTTCCTTCAAAAAGTGAGTAGGCCCGTTGCAGACTTCCCGTTCAGTGTGACCGTAGTCAGTAAACCAAACTCGGTCTTTGCGAAAGAGACGCATTTGATAACGGGGATATTGAGTGCTGCGGCGAATCCAGCGCTCCATAAATATTACTTTTTCAGCTACGTAATAGCCGATATATTCTTGACTTTCGATCGCCTTTAAGCATTCAGCAAACAGTGCAGGCGTCATCCGCTCGTCAGCTTCGAGGATGTAAACCCATTCGTACTTGCACGGCACTTCTTGGAGCATCCAAGTCCGCTGGCGTCCGTGAGTTTCAAAGCGGTGCTGCACTGTTTGCACGGCATAGTTCTGAACAATCTCAAGGGTTCGATCGGTGCTGAAAGAATCAACTACAATGATATCGTCACAAAGCAGCGCCGATTCAATGCAAGCGGCGATATCAATCTCTTCGTTGTAAGTCAGAATATAAATTGAGAACATTCCCAGCTTTCAGTAAGGGCAAACTATTTGGTAAACAAACTATTTCTCAGGGATGTCTCGACCAGCGCGATCCCTGCCAGCGCTGGTCAATTTTTGCGGCGGCCGAACCGCAGAATTCCCATACTTCTCAATCCCGTCCAACCAACAGTAATGTAGCCGATTGCTAACAGCAAACTGGTGATTCCCGTCTGCAAACTCGAATTTCTCGATCGAGTTCTTAACTCTTTCTCTTTTTGTTGCTTCCGGGTGCGAATCTCATTACGAGCTTGAGTCGGAAGTGCTTGAGCTTGCTGTTCCAGGAACTTGTCGAGGGCTTTCGGGTCATTTTTCGACTCCTCCAGCACAGCTTTCAATTCCTTGGGCACCTCTGGACTCTTGAGTGCTTGTTGCAGCTTCCCGTTGTCTTCCAGCAGCGCCCCTATCTGGCTGCGACGCTGGCTTTTGAGCTGTTCTACCTGAGCTTTAAATTGAGGGCTTTTAAGTTGTGCCTCAAGTTGACCTTCCGCTTGTCCGGCTTCTTGATCGACTTGAGCCAGAGCATCCTTGAGTTCCAAACGAGTATTGTTGAGGTGAACGGGAACCAGAGATAGGTAAACTAGACCTAACAAGCTGGAAATCAACAGCGCCCAGAATCGCAAGTCCAGCCAAACGTTGCGTCGCTCAATAGAGACTCCACTGCTGCTGTCCACCCAAAAGCCAGTCATCAGGAGGGCGATACCGATCAAAGGAATAACGCCCTTGTCAACTATCTGAGTTGCTGCAGTCAACTGCCAGCCTCGATTGAGAAGGTCTGAAGTTTCTCCCGGCAGCGACAGAACAATGCAGTCAAGCAAAGCAGAGAGAATCAAGATAATCCCCACTACTTTGAGAGTTCGAGCAGCTACTGAAGAAAATTGACGGCTATTACTTGCTTTCATAATTCGTGTTAGATAATTCTACACCCTTAGATTCAAGGGGGTAGTTGAGTGGATTTTGTTGAACGAGTTTAGCTATTTTCCACCAAAATAGCTGCTTCGAGTACCGAACTCGACTTTCCTCTGGGTTTTCACAGGCTGCGGTTACGACCCAAAAGGTCGAGTTTTTGCACAGCTATATAGAGTTGGACACAGAAGGCTGTGCGCTTCTGGGTTGGCTGTAAAGCTTGGTCAAGATTGCGCCCAGACACGGCAGCAAGCAACTGCTGGCTTCTTCTATAGTCTGACGAATCCAGCGTAAAGATGAGTTCTGCACGCTTGGGTTCGGTGCTTTTAACTAGCTTTCGCTCGCGCGGCGGTGTCAGAAATAAGAGACACAGGAGGAGCGCGTTTCGTTGGGTCTCACCCCCTAGGGCTCTCACTCCCCGATCGCCTGCCCGATGCGGGGGAACTAAATCCCTTGTCTTATAGTAATTGATATAAGAGAGGGCGGGAATAAATAATTGTTTACCAACTTTTTTAACGTCCAATTACCAACAGCAGGATATGGCAGTTACCGATAGACGACTAGCTGTTTTTTACGGGAAATTATGTTTTCCAAATCTGCTTCGCCGTTGGTAACTTTTACTTATATTTTTTAGTTTAGCAGTTACCAATTACTAATTAATAGTAAGTCAGAGATAACTATTAATTCGTGGAAAATTGACTGATTTATTTTTTAATAACGAAAGTGCAAACACTCACATTTTTTGGTAGGATAATTTTGAGTGCTGTTCAAATTGGGTGGTAATGACTGCAATGATTTCTGATGTTTATACGTTGAGAGAACTTGAAAGATTGATCGCATCCGATCCGGACAAGTGGCGTCCGATCGTGTTTACTAACGGCTGCTTTGATATCCTGCACTGCGGTCACGTCCGCTATTTGCAGGCGGCAAAAAATTTGGGGCGATCGCTCGTGGTGGGATTGAATAGCGACGCCAGCGTGCAAGCTATCAAACCGCAGCAGCCGGGATTGCCACCCCGCCCGATCGTACCGGAAAATCAGCGAGCCGAAGTGTTGGCCGCCCTCAAACCAGTAGACGCCGTAATAATTTTTGCCGAGATTACAGCAATTAAACTGATAAATATCCTGAAGCCTGATATATACGTTAAAGGAGGCGACTATCAAGTCGAAACTCTGCCGGAAGCACCGGCTGTTATCGCCGGAGGTGGCAAGATTTCCTTAATCGAAATAGAAGTTCCGAGTTCTACCAGTGCGATCGTCAAACGCATTTTACAATTAGGTACTTAACCCTCGATCGCAAACAGCAAACAGTGAGCTAAACTCAGAAGTTGCCCCATCATCAAAAAACACGCTTGGTGCGCGCGTGCGAAGCTATCCCTTAGGGAATCGCTCGTACAACTTCATTCCAATTGCTAAGCAGGAGATAATTTTAATGGAACTCACAAGCAATAACACGATCGCGGAAATCCTACAAAGACACAAAGCAGAGTTACTAGCAGACTGGCTCAAAGAACTGCAAAATACCGGGCTGCGGCGGGACGACTTGATGAGAGCCAAAGAATTGCGCTCCGAGTGTCAAGAGTTCCTGCAATTGCTCCACATTGCAGTGGGGCACGGTAACTTTAGCGACATCCAGACACCCGAATGGGAAAATATGCGGGTGTTGCTAGCAGAAGTTTCGCGATCGCGCGTTCAGAGAGGCTTTACTCCCTCAGAGATAGCGAGTTTCATTTTATGCTTCAAAAAGCCATTGTTCGATCGGCTTTGTCATGAACTGACACAAAACCGCGACGCACTTGTCGAACAACTTTGGCTTTCCACCAGTTTATTAGACCAGCTAGGCCTTTGGGTGACAGAAATTTTTCTCAAAGCTCGCGAAGAAGTAATCGAACGCCAGCAGCAAGAAATGCTCGAATTGTCAACACCCGTAGTCAAACTTTGGCAAGGCATTCTCGCTTTACCCATGATCGGGACTCTCGACAGTGCCCGCACTCAAATAGTAATGGAAACTCTGTTGCAGGAAATCATGGAAACCGGCTCAGAATTTGCAATTTTAGACATTACAGGCGTGCCGACTGTTGACACTTTAGTTGCTCAACATTTATTAAAAACTGTCGCCGCCGCCCGTTTAATGGGTACTGAGTGCATCATCAGTGGCATTCGTCCGCAAATAGCTCAAACCATAGTTCATTTGGGAGTTGACTTGCAGGATATTCTCACAAAAGCTACTTTAGCAGATGCTTTTAAGGTCGCGTTGCAGCGCCAAGGTTTAACTATAAAAAATATTAAAGAGGAAAGATAAACATATTGCATTCTGACAGGTAAACCCAAGTAAAATTTAACGAATAGGTGACTTTGTGGAACGAATACCGATTCTTCAAATGGGAGAATTCTTGCTAGTAACAATTCAGGTAGATATGCACGATCGCTTAGCAATGACGCTGCAAGATGACCTGACGAACCGCATCGTCAAAACAGGTGTTAAAGGTGTGTTAATAGAAATTTCTTCTCTCGAAATTGTTGATTCTTTTATCGGTCGTATTATCAACAATATCGCTAGTATGTCGCGAATTTTAGATGCGGAAACAGTTGTGGTCGGGATGCAGCCAGCGGTTGCTATTACGCTCGTTGAGTTGGGCCTTTCCCTGACAGGAGTTCGCACAGCTTTAAGCGTTGAAAAGGGCATGATTTTGTTGCGAAAATCCTTGGGTTTGTCTCTTGACGAGCAAGCGTAAGCAGTCGATTAATTGTCCCCTGACTGAGGCACAGGCAGTCAAGAAACCTAGTTTGTTTGTAGATACCTTGTTGACAAACTGAAGATTTCTTAGGAGAGGGCTTACGCGCTCAAGGGGGTTAAATCAAGGGTTTGAGATTCCTGCACTATGTTCTCTTTTGAGAGAAAATCGTAGTAAGTGCGTAAGTCCTATTAGGAGAAACTAAGTTGATGAGCGTAAGTCCTATATTTTGGGGAGAAGTTCTATTTTGGTACAGTAGCCGCCATGTCAAAACGTGAGACACTAGAAATCCGATCGTCATCCGATATAGTCCACGTCCGACAGCAAGTGCGAACTTGGGCTGTAGCAATGGGATTCGGTTTATTAGACCAAACTAAAATCGTTACCGCAGCCAGCGAACTCGCCCGCAATACTGTAGAGTACGGCAAAGGGGGAACTGTAACTCTTGAAACGCTCGAATTAGGAACGCGCAAAGGGCTACGACTGATATTTGAAGACAAGGGGCCGGGAATTCCAGACATCGAATTGGCTATGACTGACGGTTATACTTCTAATCAGGGTTTGGGTTTGGGGCTCAGTGGTTCTAAACGGTTGATGCACGAATTTGAGATTGTTTCCAAAGTGGGTAAGGGGACTAAAATTGCGATCGTCCGCTGGCGGTGAACCAGTAATAGGATTTGAGAGTTGAGATTTTTGATTAAACCATTGGGAATGACCCAAAGTATCCAGGATACAAGCCCCCGGATGAATCCGTGGGGTTAATGCTTCAATTCTAAAATCTAAAATCTAAAATCTAAAATCTAAAATCGATTGAGTGAGGACGATCGGGGTTTGGAGCTTGCGTATAGTTGTATTATTTTTTTAATTGGTATAAAGAGTAACCAGCAAAGCCAAGAAGTGATTCTTGGCATCCCACAGCATACCCGGAGAGGGTTGGCGTAGGGAGGATTTCATTATGAGAACTGATAAAAAATGATAGATGCCGTAGCCCTGCCCGTTACAGAAGAAAGTCAAGTCGGAGAAGCGCGGCGAATCGCAGTCGCCCTGGCGGCCGAAGTCGGATTTAACGAGACCGATCGCGGTAAAGTGGCAATTGTTACCACCGAAGCCGCAAAAAACCTGGTCAAGCACGCCCGCGAAGGAGAAATTTTGCTGCGAACATTAAAAACAGCGGCAGGATATAGCATTGAAATAGTAGCGCTAGACCGGGGTCAAGGAATGGCAAATGTCGCGCTGTGTCTGCGGGACGGTTTTTCTACAGCGGGAAGCCCTGGAACTGGACTGGGGGCAATTAAACGCCTCTCTACTTTTTTTGATATTCATTCTGTACCAAAACTGGGGACAGCCTTATTAGCGCGGCTGGAACCGACCCAAAATAGCCGGGAAGCATCCCAAAACAGCAATTACTTGGAATTTGGGGTCGTCCACTTGCCAAAAGCAGGAGAACAAATTTGCGGCGATTCCTGGGCGGTAGAAAATCACCTTGACAAAAACCTGATCTTAGTTGCAGACGGGCTCGGCTACGGGGATTTGGCGGAGGAAGCGTCTGGCGAAGCAGTGCGGGTATTTGAGGAAAACGCCAAACTCGGGCCGAAAGCAATTTTAGAGAAGGCGCACGTTGCTTTAAAAAATACCAGAGGAGCGGCTGCGGCGATCGCCCAAATCGATCGTACCCAACAAACAGTTTGTTTTGCCGGAATTGGCAACATCAGCGGTGTAGTTGTCACAGATAACCAAAGCCGTAGCATGGTTTCCTACAACGGCACAGTTGGACATATGATGCGAAAAGTAGCAGAATTTGTCTATCCTTGGTCGCAGCAGTCCCTACTCATCATGCACTCCGACGGTTTGGCGGCGCAGTGGAATTTAAACCGCTACCCGGGTTTAGCCTCCAGACATCCTGCTTTAATCGCAGCCGTGCTCTACCGGGACTTCAAACGCACTCGCGATGACATGACAGTTATAGTAGCCAAGATGAGAGAAGCAGCGTGAGTTACCCAATCCTGACGACGGAAGTCCGTTTTGAACAAGACATCGTACAAGTACGCCAAAGAGCTCGCCAAATTGCTAAAGGGCTGGGATTCGATTCCCAAGTACAAACCCGCATCGCCACAGCAGTTTCCGAAATTGCCCGCAATGCTTTCAAATATGCAGGCGGTGGCAAAGTAGAATTCATTGTGGAAGGGGAATCGCCCCAAATTTTTCGGACTCGGATTTCCGACACGGGGCCGGGAATTGCTGATTTAGCGGCTGTGTTAAGCCCCAATTTTCGATCGCAAACCGGCGCGGGACTTGGTTTAGCAGCAGCGAAACGCTTGATGGACGAAGTGCAAATCGACTCGGCGCCCGATCGCGGAACGGCTGTACAATTAATTAAACAGTTTTCCAAAAATATGCCGGCGCTGAGTGCGATCGAACTCAATCAATTAGTTGACAAACTAGCGCGCCAAATTCCCGAAGATCCCTACGCTGAAATTCAGCAGCAAAATCAAGAATTACTACGCACTTTAGACGAACTCCGCCAGCGTCAAGAAGAACTCGTACAATTAAATCAACAACTAGAAGATACCAATCGCGGAGTCCTAGCACTTTACGCTGAATTGAACGACAAAGCCGAATCTCTCCGCCGCGCCAGCGAACTCAAAACCAGCTTTCTCTCCAATATGAGCCACGAGTTTCGCACTCCGCTAACGGCAATTCTGAGCCTTTCCGAAATATTGTTACATCGCCTAGACGGAGAACTTTCCGCCGAACAGGAAAAGCAAGTAAATTACATTCATAAATCTGCCGAGTCTCTCGCAGAACTTGTCAACGACTCGTTAGATTTAGCCAAAGTGGAAGCCGGAAAACTAACTGTTCGCGTGGCTGATTTTGAAGTCGAAGATTTGTTCAGCGCCCTGCGAGGAATGATGCGCCCCCTGCTTCCCCAAAACTCTGCCGTGTCTATAATTTTTGAAGATCCTCTCGAACTTCCAATCCTCACAACCGACGAGGGCAAAGTTTCTCAGATTTTGCGAAATCTGATTTCTAATGCCCTCAAATTTACCGAAGCAGGGGAAGTTCGAGTTGCTGCGGAAATAGGAGAGGAGGGAACAGTTACTTTTTCAGTAGCAGATACGGGCATCGGCATTCCCCCAGCCGACCAAAGGCAGATTTTTGAAGAATTTGTCCAACTCGAAAACCCCTTGCAGAAGCGCGTCAAAGGCACGGGATTGGGATTGTCTCTGTGCAAAAAACTGGCGGAATTTCTGGGGGGAAGCATTGAAATCACAAGTTCACCCGGAGTGGGTTCGACTTTTTTTGTTACACTGCCGATTCTGTATCCTGGAGAGGAAGAAAACCCTTTGGAAATATCTGCTGCTAAGGCAGATGAAATATCGCTGGCGATCGTAAATTCTCGTAGCTTGAGGGGTTCCGGGCCATCGCCAGCGGCGGATTCAGCAGCCAAAGTTTTGAATGGGGAGGATGAAGATAGTTTTTCGGTATTTGCTGAAAAACTTGCCACCAATTCATTGTACTGCGATATAGGTCGCCAACGGTGGTGAAGGTTGGGTGCGGCTGCTCTTTGAGCAACCGCCAGCAATTTTTATCGACATTATGATACTGACTCTGACCGAATTTGAGGTTTTGGAAGGGTTGAAGTGCGATCGAACTACTTGTCAAATATCTGCTATCGTGATGAATTCAAAACATTTTGGGTTACATCACTTTTTTGCTGTACGGGATGCTAGGCCTGCACGGTGAAACATATTATTCCGATGCAAAGGGAAACGATATCAGGCATTGTAGCTTTTGAGGACTGAAGTCGGATGCTGCGAACGTAATTATATTTTTTTCACCGAATTTTATATGGTTCGTAAGAGAGTTAATTTATAGCAGGCAATATTTATTTAATTTGCAACAGAATTTAACCTTTGTGCTGTAAAATGTAGCAGTTCTCAGTTGCCGACTATATAGTAGGGACTTACCGAGGGCCTGTTTTCGTGTCGGCGATCGGCTAAAATCCCTGATAAATCTCGTTCTTAGCAAAGTCTCGATTAATAAAAATAATGCCACAGTAGGCCCGTGATCCAAACCCATACAAAATAAGCCATTCCCAATTCTAAAATCTAAAATCTAAAATCTAAAATGGTATGACTTTCATCTCCCTTCAATATGCCCTGTTTCTGTTAGTTTTGTTCGCGGCTTACTGGTTGGTTCCGGTGCGGTGGTGGCGGCTGTTTATCATGCTGGCGGGTAGTTTAATTTTTTACGCTTCGCTGCAAATTTGGTACATTCCTCTGCTGTTAGTCGGGGCTTTGTTTAATTACTGCTTGGCGATGGCGATTGGGGAACCTCTGGATTGGCGGATTGCTAATGAATCTTGGAACCGCCGCCGTTTGTTGCTGCTGTGGATAGGTATCTGCCTGAATGTGTTGCTGCTTCTGGGCTTTAAGTATGTGCCTTTTTTATTGAGTTCGATCGGCACTTTGTTCAATTGGCCTGTAGCTATCGACGGGGCTGACTGGGTAAAAAGTCACGTCATCGCACCTTTGGGATTGAGTTTCTTTTGCTTTGAGTGCATTGCTTATTTGATTGACGTGTACCGAGGCGCGCCTGCTGCTACTTCGCTGCTGCACTTTGCTGCTTACAAGTTGTTTTTTCCCAAGCTGATTTCCGGTCCGATTACTCGGTATCACAACTTGATCTATCAACTGAAAACCCAGCAATTTCCGACGCCCGATCGCATTTCTGAGGGACTTTGGACGATCGCCTTTGGTGCAGTAAAAAAAGGTCTTTTCGCAGATAACTTAGGAATCTATGTCGATTTAAGCTTTACCAACTTGCAGCGGGCGGGTAGCGAGGATTTGTGGCTAGCTATTTTTGCTTACGGGCTGCAACTTTATCTCGATTTTAGTGGCTATGTCGACATGGCGCGCGGTACTGCTTTGCTGCTGGGTTGGTATTTGCCGCCAAATTTTGATTTTCCTTATTTTAGTGCCAGCATAGCTGATTTTTGGCGACGCTGGCACATGACTTTAGGCGATTGGCTACGCAATTATTTGTATTTTCCTTTGGGCGGTTCGCGAGTCGGTTTGTGGCGCACTTGTCTGAATTTGTCGATTGTCATGTTAATTGCAGGAATTTGGCACGGGGCAGCTTGGGGATTTATTGTGTGGGGGGGTTTACACGGTTTAGCTTTGGCGGTTCACAGGCTGACTGATGTGCTGTTTAAGCGGTTGCGGATCGAGTTTTTGTGGGAAAATCCGATCGGGATTGCGATCGGTTGGCTGTTGACTCAGGCGATGGTTTTTGGTAGTTGGATATTTTTCCGTCTTCCAGATTTAAAGGATTCTGGATGGGCGATTTCGCATTTGTGGGGACACGCTGCTGACGTGCAGTTTGCTGAGAAAGTTTATGGCGAAGCTTTGGGTTTGGAAAGAGTGCATTTAACTTGGATGTTGGCAGCTTTGGCGGCGGCGATGTTGGGGAATTATGCGTTGAGTCGGGGTTTGAAATTAGAGTTAAATTGGCCGCTGAAATTGGTGTTAGTGCCGCTTTGTTTGTATGCCGTTTGGGTGTTGGCTCCCGAAGGGGGTTTACCTTATATTTATTTTGATTTTTAGGGTATTATTTAATTCGCCGTAAGGTGCAGCGCACCCTACAACTACATTGAGGTGCGCGGAAGTGATTCCCAGCTACCTATTGGTGTCAACTTAAGGTTTTAGTTCGCCAGTCCTCCCGCTCACCCAACAGTCCGCCAGGGAATGAATTCCCTGTCTCATAGCTAAAGTCCTCTCAAAGAGGACTGAAGAACTCATTAGTCCTAATAGCCAGGAATTTCGCTTTGAGGAAGGGGTTGAAACCGCTGCCGGACTGAGGGTTTAACGTTAAGTTGACATCAATGCCTGCTACCCTAAAACTCACAGTCAACAGTCAACAATCATCTCCCTCCTGTACCCTACAACTGATAAGAACACCAGTCACTCCAGCTACCGACATAAAGTTTAGCATCGGGAATTCCGGCGATTTCTAAAGACAGTAAATTAACGCAAGCCGTCACCCCGGAACCGCAATAAACAATTATTTCTTCCGCTTTTTCTAATTCCGTCCAGCGCTGTTTTTGTTCGGATGCCGATCGCACTTTTCCAGTTTCATCTGTCACCCCTTGCCAAGGATAGTTAACCGCACCCGGAATGTGGCCTGCAATGGGGTCGATCGGCTCCCGCAAACCTTCATATCTCTCGCTTTCTCGCGAATCAATCAAAACCTTTCCCGGCAATTCTTTACGCTCTTTCACAGCCTCAATATCTACCGCCAAATCCTGCTGCACATGAGCAACAAATTTACCCTCGCGGGGGTCTGGCAAAGTATTTGTTACCGGATATCCCGCCGCTTTCCAGCCGCTGAAACCGCCGTCTAACAAAGCGACTTTGCTGTGTCCCATATATCGCAGCAGCCACCACAAACGAGCCGCAAAAGCCAGCCGCGAATCGTCATAGGCGACGACTAAAGTTTCTGCTGAATTAATACCGATAGCGCTCAATTTATCAGCTAATTCTTCAATATTTGGCAGCGGATGTCTACCGCCGTGTTTGTCCACTGAACTCGCGAGATCGCGGTTTAAATCTAAATAGAAAGCTCCCGGAATGTGACTTTCTTGATATTGTTTTTGTCCCAATTCAGGGTCGGCAAGGGAAAACCGACAGTCAATAATTACAACTTGCGGATTGTCGGTATTGGTGGCTAACCATTCAGGAGAAACGATTAAAGTATTGTCAGTCATAATTTTTCACATCTATCTTTTAACATTTATCTGGAAGGACTTTTTTTATCTGGTTCTGCTTTGTCGGTACGAGATTTTTTAGCATTAGCTTTCTCCGAAGCTCTTTTTTCAGAATTGGATTTTTTAGGAGTTGCTTTTTCCGAAGGTGATTTTTCGACGGGTGCGGGAGTTGGAGTTAGCAGAGGGGGAGTTACGGCTGCTTCTTGAGCGTAAAGCAGATATTTCTGATACTCGATTACTTTTGATTGAGCTAGTTGATGGTTGGGGCTAGAAACTGGTACTCTTCTCATTAATGAGACGGCTTCTTGCCAACGATCGATAACTGTAGTCCAATCGGCCTTGGTTTTTGCCGATCGCCCTAACTCTGCTGCTTTGAGTGCGCTGTTAACGGCTTCTCGAAAAGTATCAGGTGCAGCATCCGGTGCAGTTGCTAAATTTGCTGTTTCATCGGGATTATTCCCCGCAGTTGCTGCTGGCTGGTTCAAAATTTTACCGACAAACGCCACCACCGCGATCGCCAACATACCCGTTACTAGCCCCACTACAATGAAAGTCGATCGCAGTCGGTTCTCAAATGCAGCAAGTTCCGACGGTTTTTCCTCCTCAATATTGTTCTCCATGTCTGTGCGATCGTCCATATTAACAACAGCAGTATTTGGTACAGATCCTACAAAGCTCTGGGGTTCAAAAGTGCTGTTGTCCAAACTAAACTCTTGACTCCAAGCAGCAGCAATCTGACCGCTTTCTCTGCCCTCAACCTTCACTTTGCGAATCGAATCAGGCTGCAAATTCGTCAGCTCGGTGCGAACAAAATCAACTAAGGTATTTTCTATGGGTACTTGCTCGGCCTCAAGAATTACATCCAAACAGTCGCCGTCGAGATTCGCGGAGGCTGTGATGCCTTCAGATTGCAACTGGCTGTTTAGCCAAGATGCGATCGCAGTGGCGAGATTTCCCTGCTTGGCAAGTTCCTGAAAATTAAGCTCTGTCATAGCTGGACACCTGATAATGCAGAAGGTAGAAGGCAGAAGGAATGAAAAAGTCAGAAATAGTTTTTTTAAAGTTGAAAACACCCTAACTGAAATTCAACAAATAGTATAATGTATCGTGGCAAATCCCAGCCCAAAGACGCAAATTATCACTCTCGCTCCCCCTCCCAGCCCTTGAGAAAAGACTCGCAGTCCTTACTCCCAAACCAACTCAGGTTTTTAGTGAGGAATGTAAGTCGTCTTGCTCAGCCGCCAAATACTGCTGCTGCAACCAGGTTTTTGATACCGGGCGCGCCAGTCCAGATATTGCAAGCATCGCCCCTACAACCAGCATCCGCCTGGAAAAATCCTCGATCGCGCGGATGCGAGATGGGAAATTTTAGATGAAAAATTTGTGCGAGCGCAGTGCTATCGGCGGACAGCGAGTGATATCATCAGTTAGTCAATATTCAAGTTTTTATAGCAAATAACTCGATCGCACAATGGTAGCAATAGCAATTTTAGCGGCTGGACGTGGCACGCGCATGAAATCTGACTTGCCTAAAGTTCTACACGAATTGGGCGGTCGATCGCTAGTTGAGCGAGTCCTCCAAAGTTGTCAAGAAATTCAAATTACGAGGCGACTTGTCATCGTCGGTTATCGAGGTGAGCTCGTTAAAGAATCCCTGATTCGAGGTCAAGAAAGATCAGGAAAAAATCTTCAATCTCCTCCCCTAGAATTTGTAGAACAAACCGAACAATTGGGAACAGGTCATGCCATTCAACAATTGCTGCCTCACTTAGAGGGATTTCAAGGAGACTTGCTGGTATTAAATGGGGATGTACCTTTGCTGAGGGCAGAAACTCTCAAACAATTGATGGTAATTCACAAACAGCACCAAAACTCTGCTACTTTATTGACAGCTAATTTACCTAATCCTCAAGGGTACGGCCGAGTATTTACCGACAGTCAAAACTTAGTCCAGCAAATTGTCGAAGACCGCGACTGCACACAAGCTCAAAAGCAAAATCACCGAATTAATGCAGGTGTTTACTGTTTTCACTGGCCGGATTTAGAGAAAATTTTGCCAGAATTGAAGGCAGACAATGACCAAAAAGAATATTACCTAACTGACACGGTAAATTTCCTCAATCCGGTAATGGCGGTCGATGTGGAAGATTATCAAGAAATATTGGGAATTAACGATCGCAAACATTTAGCCACAGCTTGCGATATTTTGCAAACGCGGGTAAAGGACAAGTGGATGACGGCGGGAGTCACGCTGCTAGATCCCAACAGCATTACGATCGACGATACCGTAGAGTTGCAGCCGGATGTGGTAATTGAACCGCAAACTCACTTGCGGGGAAATACTTCGATCGCCTCTGGGAGTCGCATCGGCCCCGGCAGTTTGATCGAAAACAGTCAGATTTCAGAAAATGTGACTGTGCTTTATTCGGTGGTTTCTGACAGTACCGTTGCTGAAAATTCGCGAATTGGCCCTTACGCACATTTGCGGGGACACGCAGAAATTGGGGCGAACTGCCGCGTCGGCAATTTTGTAGAATTGAAAAATACTCAAATCGGCGATCGAACTAATGTAGCTCACTTGTCTTATTTAGGCGATGCGACTTTGGGAGAAAAAGTCAACATCGGTGCTGGGACAATTACGGCGAATTATGACGGAAAAAACAAGCACAAAACTCAAATAGGCGATCGAAGTAAAACTGGTTCTAACAGCGTGCTGGTTGCACCGATAACTGTGGGGGAAGATGTTACTGTAGCGGCGGGTTCTGTGGTGACAGAAGATGTGCCGAATGATTGTTTAGTAATTGCCCGTTCCCGGCAAGTTGTCAAACCAGGTTGGAAGTTGAAAGAACCTAAAAAGTGAACCGTTGTTCACTTTTTAGATGATCAGTTTCCACCCAATCGCGAGTTTCGCACTGGATACCAAAGAAACCGGGTTTTTATAACGGAAGCGATGGCCATCTAGAATAGATTTTGGTGAAAAACCCGGTTTCTGCGTAAGTCCGCAACCTTGAGAAATCGGGTTGATCGCGATCGGCTATTTTTGGTTATTTTGCTGGTGCAGATAATTGTTAATCGCTTTAGCGATTTTTGCTTGCTGGTATGGGTTCATCGTGCGGGGTAGGGAGATGCGAGAGCCTCCACAAACTAACAGTCTGATTTCGTACCAAGTGTCATTATCCCGATCTTTTGTTCGATCGACTTCCACGCCATAAATATCGCATAGAGAGTATTCAATTACTTTATGTGCCAACAAACCCCGCTGTTTAACAGTCAAGGTGTTTAAAGTTCCATCGAAGCTGTAGATTTCATTATTTCTCAAGACGATCACTGCGATTCCTGCGAGCAAAAATATGCCTCCTGTCCACCCCAACCAGCGCTCGTCTTGGCTTAAGCGCAGCAATCGATTTTTTGCATTTTTAACAAAAAAATTGATGTCAGAAGCTACAGCGTTTTGGGTTCCCCAATTAGTGGAGTTAGCAGTGAAAGGAACATTGCCAACAGAAGTCAAAAGTACAACTCTGGTTTTATAGCCGCATCTTTCAACTTTAGCTCCCCGCAAAGAATCCAGCTCAATTTCTTTGATGTTCGATCCCAGTAAATTCGATCGCACAATCTGGCACTTTCCTTGTTTTGCCTGCAATCGCTGGCAGCTCAGACTTGCTGCATGATAGTCAAAAGTCAGCGATATCAGTCCAAATGTCATGAATAAACAACTAGGGAACCAAAAATCAAATATGCTTTGAGTCTGAATTATTAATTCACTTGCTGTTTCCTTGATTTTTTTCATTTATCTCACCTTTTTATTCCAAAAATGAGGCTACAGATCGACTTCCTGACCTGGATGAGCCGAATTGTTAACTTATATATTCTTTGAAGTCGTCCTTTGCCATGACCCCTTTTATTTTGCTAATAGATTAGCACTAAAATCTCTGGCAGACAACCAAGGTCGCGAGTTTACCTGTGGCTGAGTTTAAAATAGCTTTCCATGATTTAAAGTAGATGAATCTTAAAAATATATTAATTATGTTATGGGTAATGAAACGTTTGTTTCGCGCTCCGTAGGAATGTAATCACCCAGGTGAGTAGAGGTTTACATTTTGTTACATTGTCAGGTTTATTTGCGCCTACTGAATTATCGTTAAGCTAATCCGCATTTAAATTGCATGGTCAAACAAACTTTCAGTGGCGTTGCATAATTAGAGTATGAATATAGGGAATCACCATGCACTGTCCTGAGTACAAATCAACCCATTTCCGTAAAAACGGTAAGAAAAAAGGAAAACAGAACCACATTTGTGTCAAATGTGGCCGTCAATTTATCGATGATTATGAGTACCAGCGAGGTTACAGTGAGACTGTGAAACGGGAATGCCTAAAAATGTACGTCAATGGTAAGCTGTTCTACATTTAAATTGTCTCTTAAAAAAGATGAAAGTTTTGTGGGGTGGGCGTCCCGCCCGCCCTGAATATAAAATTTAAATGCGCGACAGCTTATGCGTTTTCGGGCAATTAGCGAATCAAGGGAGTTCATCACACCAGCCTAATAACTTGGGTAAGACTTGTGGGAAAACTATTACCAGATGTTTATGACCCCGAAGTCATGCCAGAAGTCGGTGAGCTTGATGAATTACAGACTGATATAAAAAACACACAAAATCTGGCTGTGGACAGCCGTTGACCACTTTCGGTCAGGAATTTTAGGATGGGTATTAGGAGATCATAGTTCCGAGACGTTTGAATCGTTGTGAGACAGGGTAAGTGCCTGGAAATGCTATTTTTATGTCACGGATGGATAGCCAGTCTATCCGATGTTTATTCCTGATGAAGATCACATCATTAGCAAGACTTATATGACACTCCTTAGAAGATGAAAATACGAGGTTGAGACATTATCTGGCAAGACTACATCGGAAGACTCTTTGTTATTCTAAGTGCGCGGAAATGCTCAGGCACTCTATTAAAGTATTAATACATTACCTAAAATTTCAGGATGTTCCCGTTCCGGCAGTATTCATATCTTGATTCAGCAACGCCGAAAATGTATAGAATGCCGTAGCAGGAAGCGTACTACCATTCGGAATTTCTCTGGAAAAAACTATGAATAAAGTCAATACAGTCATCAAACCACTAAGCAGCAAAGCAATATAACAAGCAATTCGTCGTTTAGTGTAAAAGTAGGCAAAAATTGGAACTGTAAAGGCAAGCACAGCAGTTACCCACAGACTGCGCCCAGATAACTTGACCAAATTTTCTAATTTCTTTGGAGCGATCGGAGGTTGAGCGATCGCATTGAGATTCTCCTGTTGAGTCATCGGTAGTGGCGGTGAGGAGGATTTAAATTAACATACCACACCGCCAATACATAGATAGCTATCCTAAATGAATTGTGTAATTGTTGTAGGGGCAAACCCCCCGTGGTTGCCCCGATCCCTGGGGGTAGGCATGGGAGCAATACCCCTACATATTGGTACTGATTTAGGATTGCTATATTCAGCAATTTGTCAAAAATGTCCTAACTTTTAGGAGGATAATTTCGATCGCCATTTTAAGCAATAAAAATCAACGTTCCCTTGCTCATTTCCAAAGTATCGCCCATTTCCATACCATTGTGAAAAGCACCCAAAATCACCTCGCTAGTTTTGCCTAAAGCGATCGCCCCGCTAGCATCAATTCCAATTGCGCCAAAATCCCGTTGACGTTCGTCAGCTTCAGTAAAAGAACGCTCAAAAGCAGCTTTCAAACTCAAACCATCCGTTACCCGAATCACAATTCGCGCCGCCAAACACTCGTCCATAATGTGCTCGCCAATCCCCGTACAGCTTACCGCCGCACTTTGGGCCGCGTAATTTCCCGCCGGCATCGCCGAGTCGCTAACCCGCCCAATCCGCTCAAAACCCTTGCCACCAGTCGAAGTCCCAGCAGCCAAGCGTCCATGCACATCCAAAGCTACGACTCCGATCGTACCCACACCGGCCGGTTCGGCAACCACGTCAGCCATTGCTTTGCTAAAATTGCCTTGGCGTTCCTGCATCCACTCGTGCAAACGCAAATCCGTCATCGGATCGTAAATCGGCAATTGAAGTTCTCGCAGCAATTCCGCCGAACCAAAATCAGAGAGAACCCGATCGTCCGAATTCTGCAAAAATTGAGCAAGTTCGATCGGATGTTGAACGCGAGAAACATTAATCGCCCCGCTGAAACGCTGCATCAAACCATCCATCAGCGAAGCACTCATCCGAATTTGACCGTCCGACTGCACTACAGAACCAGTACCGGCATTGAATCGCGGGTCATCTTCCAACAATTGGCACCCCCGCACCACTGCATCTACGGCACTTGCACCGTCTTTCAGCAGCGGATAAACTTCCTCCAAAACATCGTAAAGCGATTTCCGCACCGCCTCAATTCCGCCTTTACTGTGTAGAGAACTGCCGGCACCGCCGTGAATAACTAGCTTTGGTTGCACTGGTTGCGATGCCATAATTTATAACCTAATAACCTAAAATTTTTCCTTTGCAATCTTAGCTTTGATCGAGCAACTTGCCCTACATTCTTAATCTTGAGCCGCCAAACGGCGGCGACGACAACGTTCGGAACAGTATTTGACCTCATCCCAGCAGTCCGCCCATTTTTTGCGCCAAGTAAAAGGTCGATCGCACACTGGGCACATTTTTGTCGGTAAATCAGATTTAGATCGTTGCTTAGCCATGCTAATTTTGACAATAGATTAACTAATTCACATCTTGTACCATTTTTATGAACAGGCAAGATGCCTGTTCCACAATCAAATTTAACTCTTGTGGAACAGGCATCTTGCCTGTTGCTAAGGAAACAACCTAATTTCTGCCAAACACCTCCCGAAATAAAAATGCTCGAAACGGCCGACGCCAACATCCGAATAGTCTTAGTCGAACCTGCAGGCCCATTGAATGTCGGTTCTGTTGCCCGCGTCATGAAAAATATGGGTTTGCACCAATTAGTTTTGGTAAATCCCCAATGCGATTATTTAGGGGAAGAAGCCCGACTGATGGCAGTTCGCGCCGCCGACATATTGGAAACGGCCAAAGTAGTCGAGAGTTTGCCCGCTGCTTTGGTTGGGTGTGTCAGAGCGATCGCAACTACAGGAGATGATTGTCGATCGTTGCCAACACAACTAGAAGAACCCGCAGAGGCCTTGCCTTGGCTCCTAGAAGCCCCCAGCGCCCTAATTTTCGGCCGAGAAGACTGCGGCTTAACCAATGCCGAATTAAACCGCGCTCAACGCCTGATCCGCATTCCCACCAGCGATGCCTACACTTCTCTAAATCTCGCGCAAGCCGTCGCTATCTGCTGTTACGAACTATACCGGGAAGAAGGAAGAAGGAAGAAGGAAGAAGGAAGTTCGGCAACGAGCACTGTACAAGATGTAACGGATGTAACGGATGTCAGTCCGATGGAAGTCGGAAGAGGGAAGAAGGAAGAGGGAAGAGGGAAGAGGGAAGAAGATGCCTCGTTCCCCGGCTCAGCCGGGGAACGCATATCCAGAGGCTCTGCCTCTTCAATACCCGATGCCACAGATAATTTATCAACTTGTTACCAAGAACAACTTGCAACCAGCCAGACAGAAAATCCCTCAATTCCCCTCGCCAGTGCTCCCTTGGAAAATTTAGAGGGATATTACCAGCAATTAGAAACGCTGCTACTCAAAATTGGATATTTACAGCAGCACACAGCAGCAAGTCGGATGGAAAAATTTCGGCGTTTGTACAACAGAGCATATCCGACAGTTGATGAAGTCGCTATGCTTCGGGGGGTGCTGCGCCAAACAGAATGGGCAATCAAAAGTTACCCACGAGAGACAAATTCTGATACTCTGGATGGAGCGTTGCCGGAAAATCCAACGGATAGCTAGGAGAACTTTCCTGAACCCACTTGTCACCTTCATAACCGGGTTTCTTGACTAAAAACCTAAGCTTTGGGATAATTTTCGAGCAATAAACCCGGTTGCTGATACCATGCAGCGTCTGGGATAAATCTAAAATCTAAAATCTAAAATCTAAAATTGATTGGCTGGCAAGCTGAAAAATCTTAAACTTGAACTTTACATTAGTGATGAAGGAGTAAGACGTGGCAGAGCGGTTTCCCAAAGGATCGATATTATCGGTGATATCCTCGTCGATATCCTCTCCCAACTCCGGCTCAAAGCAGCCTAAGTCCGGCAAAGCAAGTCAGTCTGGCAACTCGGGCCGCCGCCGTCCTCCCCAACCGCAAAAGGGCAATTCAGAAATTCGATCGCCCGAACCTGCGACTTTGCCACCGCAACAGGGCCGCGGCAGCAGAAATGGAGCCAATTCTCCCACATCTTCGGAAGAATTTACCACACAAGACTTTTTATCTGATCCTCGATCGGCAATTAACCCCAGAAAACCCAGAACCAGCAAAACTCCGCAGTCGAAGACTCGCCAACCGCGCAAAAAAGGCCTCGCTGCTGTCGATATGTTTGAGTTTCCAGACCCGACTCTGGAGCGGGAAAACCTGAGTTCGATCGCCAGCAATCCCAACAGCCAGCTCCCAACAGCCACTCCCCCTACCACCCGTGGAAGTCGTCCCAGTTCGCCCCCAGTTCGCATTCCAGACACGGTAATCCCCCCAGATGCGAAAAAAACCCCCGTGCCTAAACCGCGTCCGCAACCGAGCCAGAAACCGGGCAAACGCTCTGCACATCGGAGCGTGCCGCCGTTGGTGTATGCTACTCGCTTGCTGATTCTGGGAGTTGGGATAGCGGTGATTTGCGGTACGCTGCTGTCTGTGGTAAATGCTGTGAGTCGAGCATCCACTGTAGCGCCAGAAGAACAAACCACCGCAGGGCAGAAAAACCCAGATGCAGGCGACAGCGCATCTGCTGCAGCGGTGACAGGAGAAGTGCTGCAACTGAATCAAGAATTAGGAGCTTTGAAAACCCAAGTTCAGGTTTTAGCAACAGAAAATCCTAGTTTGACAGCGGGAATATTTCTAGTCGATTTAGATACTGGAAGCTACCTAAATTTTAATGGCGATACTGCTTTTGCTTCAGCTAGCACGATTAAAGTGCCAATTTTAGTAGCTTTTTTCCAAGCAGTAGATGAGGGCAAAGTGCAGTTAGATCAGGTGCTGACGCTGAAGTCCGAACACATTGTCGGCGGTTCTGGGGATATGCAAGACCAGGCTCCTGGCAAGAAGTATTCGGCTTTGGAAGTTGCCCAAAAGATGATTGTTGTCAGTGACAATACGGCGACAAATATGATGATTGAGTTGTTGGGAGGTGCTGAGGTGTTGAATCAGCATTTTGCCAATTGGGGTTTGAGGGCGACGGTTCTCCGCAATAATTTGCCTGATTTGGAGGGAACTAATACTACCAGTCCGCAGGATTTGATTAATATCATAGCCCAGATTGATCGGGGTAATTTGGTATCGGTGAAATCGCGCGATCGCATTTTGCAAATCATGCGACAAACTAGAAATGATTCTTTGCTGCCGAAAGGTTTAGGCGAAGGTTCAGTTATTGCTCACAAAACCGGCAACATTGATACAATGCTTGCGGATGCGGGGATGGTGGATTTGCCGAACGGTAAGCGTTATTTGGTGGCGGTGATGGTGAAGCATTCACCGGAAACGGAGAAGCCAGCTCAAACATTGATTCGGGAGATTTCTCGGATGAGTTACCGCTATTTGTACGGTGGGGAAACGCCAGCCGATTCAAAAGTGAAAATTAAAAATTGAAAATTTAACCGGGTTTTTTCGGGCAAGTGTTGTAGACTTTATCAAACTATAAATCAGTTTGTATTATGAAACTAAACATTCGACTTGCTTGTCTAGTAGCGCTCTCAACTTTAGCCGTTGGAGTCTCCCCCGCCTTGAGCAATCCTGCTCCTGAATCTGAGACGGACGGCGTGAGAGTGATCAACAATAATATCGAACTCAATCGGGCAAAAAACTTAGCCCGTCAAGCAGCAGAAAGGGCTAATGGGGGTTTAGGCAACTATCGAGCTGAAGCTTCTATGCACGGTACTTCTAAGGAATCGCCTTTTGTAGACAATGGCGATGGAACTTGGACTTTTACTTTTAAGGGTAACAAGCCTGGTTCGTCTGTCTTTACTGTAGAAACGGTTGTTACGGTTTCCCAAGATGGGAGGGTGAGAGTTGATTACAACGGGCAAATTCGCGACTCAAACGGAATTTAACAAGACTTAAGACTTACTCATCGGTGCTCAGAAACCGGGTTTTTCACGAAATACTTTGTTACAGCCCCAGAAACTGTAAAAAACCGAGTTTCTTGCTGTTGATGGGTCCAGGACTGAACTTGTGAAATAGCGATCGCCCGATTAGAGAAATCATTGATTAAGCTTTCGTCGCGGGTGATCCGCGCAACATTCTTTCGGTACTGAGATCGCGATCGATTTTCTTTGTTAAGCCGAGAGCCGGAGCTGTCAAATAAACGAACGAGCGCCCTCCGGTCACGCTTTCAAGTTGCTTGTTACCGCGTCAGGCAAAATAGAAGCAGATTGATAAGTTTGCTCGTGATAAGTAGTTAGATCTAAAAAAGTGTAATATAAATAGAGAGAGACTTTACTAGATAGAGATTAGCAAAAGCTATGAAAGTCAAGCACTTTATCAATCTGCACAAAGGACTCAGCTTTCCATTTATTTTGACACTGATGCTCATTTACCAAAATTTTAATTTGGGTGCTTGGGTTTATCTCGCTCTGCACGGTACTTATGGTTTGTTGTGGCTGCTCAAAGACCAGATATATCCAGATAAACAGTGGGAACAAGAAATCTCTGTCGGAACGGGAATACTCGGCTTTGTGTTGGTTAGCCTCTATTGGGTAGCACCTTTTATTTTGATTAGCAGTGGCTCACAACCACCTCTGCCGTTAGTGGCAGCAGCAATTTCCCTAAATATCATCGGTGTCTTTCTACACTATAGTAGTGATGCACAGAAGTATTACACCCTTAAGTACCGTTCGGGACTAATAACTGAAGGATTTTTTGCCCGATCGCGCAATACGAATTACTTAGGAGAAATCCTCATCTACGGATCGTTTGCGATGCTAGTTCAGCACTGGCTACCTTTTTTAATTCTGGCAGCTTTTATTGCTGGTATGTTTATTCCTAACATGATAAAAAAAGATCGTTCACTCGGACGATATCCTGAATTTGCCGACTACAAAACTACGTCTGGACTTTTACTACCTCGACTATTTGTATCGACAGCTCTCGAACCAAAAAAAGACAGTTTAGAGGAGAAAGTTGGTTAAAAATAGTAATTTAGGGCGTTGCGGAATTACAATATGAGTTCATGAGGGGTAATAAGGCGATTTTTTAGGAAATGCCCTGAAAGCAGCTCAACTCATATCCGCAAAATAAGATAAAGCTTCTAATAATAAATTTCCCGGCTTTGCAGCACAGCCTTAGCGATTGCCCCATACCCCTTTGGGAACTTTCACCGTCACGCTTGTAGGCGATTTAAAGCAGTCGGTAGATACTTTTAAACGATCGTTTTTCAAGACAAAGAGGCTCAAACCCTTGCCGCACCAGCCATACAGCCGAAAGATTTGACCCCTCAAAAAAACAGCTACCCATTCACGGAAATTCCCGGAACCAGAAAGCGATTAAACACTCGCGACTGCTAACTGTTCCGCGGCCTCTTTTTCGTTCATCTCGTCGAGTTTCTGCCAAACTTGCTGCATCAATTCATCCAATCCAAGTCTACTAACGGCGGAAATCAACAAAACAGGAGCGCCACTAATTTCTTTAAGTCGGCTGATTAAATTACCGATTTCTTCGCTTTCAAGATCGATCGCATCTACTTTATTAAAAGCTAAAATCTGCGGTCGATCGGCTAAACCACGCCTGTAAGCCTTCAATTCTTCCTGAATTGTGACATAATTGGCGATCGGATCTTCATCCGTAATATCGATCAAATGCAGCAACAACCGAGTCCGCTCAATGTGCCGCAAAAACTCGTAACCCAAACCCGCGCCTTCGTGAGCCCCTTCAATTAATCCCGGAATATCAGCAAAAACAGTACCGTCGCCGCTGGGTTTTCTGACTACGCCCAAATTCGGGACTAAAGTTGTAAACGGATAATCTGCTATCTTGGGGCGGGCCGCAGACAAAGCTGAAATTAAGGTGGATTTGCCAGCATTCGGCATCCCCAGAATTCCCACTTCCGCTAATAGCTTCAATTCCAAACGCAAAAATTTGTGTTCACCTTCTTTTCCCGGCATCGCATAATCGGGAGCGCGGTTGGAATTGGTTAGAAAACACTTATTCCCCAAACCGCCTTTGCCACCTTTGGCTACACAAAAAGTCTGTCCGGGCGTCACCAAATCTGCCAATATGGCCTGAGTTTCCGCGTCGTAAACTACTGTACCGCAGGGAACTTCGATCGTGCGATCGTCCCCACCGGCACCAGTCATATTTTTCGGCGCGCCCCGCTTCCCGTCATCGGCTTTAAAAATCCGGTTGTACTGAAAATCTAGCAGCGTTTGCAGGCTTTCCACCGCCACCATATACACGGAACCGCCTTTGCCGCCCGTCCCGCCAGAGGGGCCGCCCGCCGGTACATACTTTTCTCTGCGAAAAGCTACCATACCGTCGCCGCCTTTGCCGGCTGCGACTTGAATATCTGCTCGATCGATAAATTGCATAATTTAGTCAGTAGTCAATAGTCAATAGTCAGTTGTCAGTTGTCAGTTGTCAATAGTCAGTAGTTATTATGATACCAGATCCAAGTACCATATTTCTCTTTTTCTTTAGTCCGGGTCGGCAGACGCCAGCCAAGTTTAGTTGCGACTTACAGTTGCCCGAAAATTATAATTATACCAATTTTTAAAAGTAGTGCAGAGCGAGAGATTGTAAGCGAGCATTTGTAGAGAAACGGCAATGCTGTGTCCGGCTCCAATATTTGCGATTTTTAATAATTTGTATAAGATTGAGGATTGTACTAAGACTTTTATTGAAGTAGTATCAAAGCAGATTTTCTCTTAGCAAGACTTACCTACAAACACTGAGGAAACCGGGTTTTTCTACTGGCTTTTTCTACGGGTGCGGATGGGTGTAACGATGTTTTGTCCTAGAAAAACCCGGTTTTTGCATCCTGGACTAATTAGTAGTCATTGGTTAATAGTTACAGTCATTAATCCAAGATTTCACAAGAATGACAACTGACTACTAACAACTGCCTACTGACAACTGCCTACTGACAACTGACAACTGACAACTGCCTACTAACTACTAACAATATGACGATACATCTTCCTTACATTCATCTGCCAAATAGCAGAGAGCTCGAAAGCGCATCCCGACTAACTGTTCGTAAAGTGGGTTAATCTGGCACATCGCCGGAATGTGGACGATTTTGCGACCAAATAACACGACATCTCGCTCAAATGGACACTGGGGCGGAATAATTTTACAGACAAAGTGTGCCAATTTTGGGTCGTGAATTTCCCAGCCGTCAAGCCAGTCTTTGACGGGTTGCAGGACATCTTTGTGGTGAGGTTTAGGTAGCCGAGATGAAAGGGGTGTTCCGGCGGGGGCGACATTCGCATCAAAAACTATTTGGCTGCTGGGCCCCTGCGGATCATCGCACTTGCAGTCTTCGATGGTGTGTCGCAGAGCTTCGAGCGCCTCTACATTGTGCCCCAAAGCTCTGCAATAATTATAGATTACCTCGTCTTCGCTGAGCGAGTAGGTACCGTCTGCCAAAGCTACCATGACTGCTGTCCTCAAAAAATCCTCGCCTTTGGTGGTGTCTTTCCCTAACACAGCGGCTAATTCCTCTGGGGTAATAGGTTCAAAACTCTCCTCAAAAGATACCGGGTGTAGTTCATCCTGAGTTAGATTTGCAATCATTTTTTGCTCGTCTTCGTCAAAGTTGCCGTCTGCCCAAGCAATTGTCAGCAATCCCCGCAGCCAAGCAGCAATCTCTTCATTGGTGCAGGAAGATTTAGCGTTACTCATTAGCATTTCCACTTGGATGTACCAGTCAATTTGTTCGTTTACAGCGGACTCAATATTCCCCTCCCAATAATTTTTACTGGTTTTTTGGTCGATGGATGATCTATTTGTGGAAGGTTTGTGCCTGAAGATTGCTCCAAACGCTTGTAGTGGAAGTGTTAAAAGCATATTTGTTTCTCAGCAGCATCGCTGACTAGCGAGCTAATCTATTGGCTAATCCTATTCCCTAAAAAGTCATCTATCGAGAGGAATAGGTTTGTTGAATTCATCTTAACTTTAGTTGCACCCATCAAGATGACGATCGAATTTTATGCAAGCCCGATTGCCATTAGCAACCCGATTTTTCGCAAGAAACAAAAGGTTGGCAAGCGTTGGATCTAATCAGACACTGGGTTTGTCACCCAGGGGCGATCGAACTTCGCTCTCTTTACATTTTAATATATATTTTTGTAAATTTTTCTGTGCCGGCAGCGTCATATTAACAGCTAGCCGGATTTAAGCTGTTGAAATAAAAATATCTGAGGAAAATGTTACTGCCGGTTAACAGTTGTGATTGCTGTGTCCGCCTAAAAATGAGAAAATTTTTAACTTCGGCGGCACAAAATCCAGCGCAATTCCATGGGCGGACGTGCGTTTGCCATTGGGAAGACATCTCGACCGGTTGCCCAACTGGGAAACCAGGGCGTCGGTGGCCAGGCTCCTTCCGGCAGGTGGTGGCGTTCATATTCAAACACCAATTCGTCGGATATTTGGACTAAGGGCAACCCTTCCATTGCGGTGGCGAGTTCTTGGGGGGTAAATAAAGTAGACCAGGAGAGTTGGGCAACTTGTCGCACGAGGGCATCTGGCTGGTAGTCGCCGACGGTTAAAAAGGTGCTGAACAGCAACAGGCCTCCGGAACACAGGGAATCGCACATTTTGGCGAGGAAAAGCCGTACTTGATCGCTGTCTCGAAAATGTGAGATGACTTCGGCGGCAACTGCCAACTGGTAGCGGGCTGGTTTCATCCGCATTAAGGGATCGAGCACATCGCCTTCAGTCACTGTCACGGGAAGGTTTTCGGCTGTTACTGCGGCTTTCAATTGTTCTGCAAAAGCTGGAGCTAGTTCGATCGCATCTACAGAATAGCCCAATCTCGCCAGCGGCAAGGTATTGCGGCCGGTACCGGCCCCCACGTCCAAAATCCGCACTCGATCGGGTGTACCCAATTTAGCAGCCGTGGTCATTAATTTTGCATCGGGATGAGAGCCGAAAAGCGGAGGTTCTCTGGTGTCTACCCAGCTTTTGTACTGTTCTCCAACTGTTGAGCTAGTAACAATGACTTTGCAAGCTAAACCGGTTTGCGGCGGCTGCACTGATTCGTATTGCAGGATCAGCATCGATGCTGTGGAGGTGCGGTAGCCTTGTTCTAACTTGGTGGCTAAGAGCTTGCTGAGTTCGTCTCTGCGGTCTTCGGGCAGGGGTCTGTCGAGAGTGCTAAATAGCTTTTCTATGGACTTGAGATAGTGGTTTAGCATTCCTGGGACGCAGGGGAAAATTAATTCTCCGCGAGCGTTTATGCGAGTATTAATTTTGTAGAGGATTGCTTGCTGGAGAATGTCGGGATTTACTACCAGCGGTAGCTGTTCGGTCTGGTCGATCGTACTTTCGGCGCCCATAGATTCCGCGAAGAAGTCATTAGTTATTAGTTATTAGTCATTAGTCAGAGGGAAGGCTGTTGAGAGCTGACTGTACAATTCAAGAGTATAAAAAAGCCGATTTTAGATTTATTTGGTTTGGTTGCTTAGTCTTTTTAGATTGTATTAAATCAGATTTGAGAGCTTTATTTTGGATAAATCTCAAGTCTAAAATCTCAAATCGACCTAGCCCAAAACCCCAGTAGGTTCCAAAATCGGAGTTAGTATCAAGAAAAGCTGTAGCGGATTTAAATTGTATTTTTCACGGCGAGGTGGAAAAAGCGTCAAATCCTCTCGCCTTCTCCCCTCTCTCCTTCCCCTTGTCAGCCATAACAGGCAATTTATATGGGTAGCAAATTAAAGCTGGGCTTAGTTGCTGCCGGTAAAAGTCACTAGGGGGAATCTTGACTGAGCTTCCGTCATTGGGCGTCGTCTGCCTTCCTCTTGCCAGTAGTTGATGACTTCTGTGGCTTGGTTGAGGATTTCGACACGATCGTTATCAGCAATCCAGTGTTTGGCTTCGAGTTCGTTTTTGAGGTCTTCCCACGCATCTTTGCGGGGCCAGAAAAAGTAGGATGTCAGCGGGCTAGTTCCTTTGCCGACAACTTGGTCAACGGCGAGGGCAACATTCTCTTCTAGCCAGAGAACTTTTAAGATGAACTTGGACAAGCAAACCTCCAGGGTTCCGATCGAACTTGTTAAAAATTTCTACAATCGCTAAGCGTAGCACACTCTGTTCGATAATTGGTCATCGGCCATGAAAAGTTTTGTGGCGCGGCTGGTTTTAGCGCCACTCAGGGGCTGGGAACAGATAAAATTTGGGTTCTCACCGGCCCTAGGTACAAGGATAGTTTAAGTTGTGAACAGAGTTATTGTAGTTTTTGACATTGACGGTGTGGTGCGGGATGTGTCCGGTTCCTACCGGCGGGCAATTGCGGATGCGGTGGAACATTTCACGGCGGGCGCTTTTCGCCCGAATTCTCTCGATATTGACTCTCTGAAGTCTGAGGGAGTGTGGAATAATGACTGGCAGGCGTCTTTCGAGTTAGTTTGCCGTTATTTTGAGGGAATTGGGCGATCGAGAAACGAACTCGCTCTCAACTATGACGAATTAGTGGCTTTTTTCCAAAGTCGCTATCGCGGGCCTGATGAGAAAAATTGGACTGGTTACATTTGTGATGAACCGCTGTTGTTAAGTCCGGCTTACCTGGAAAATTTAACGGTTGGGGGCATGGTTTGGGGCTTTTTTAGCGGGGCGATGCGGGATGAAGCTGCTTATGTTTTGTCAGGGAAACTGAGTTTAAATTCCCCGGTGTTGGTGGCGATGGAAGATGCACCGGGAAAACCCGATCCGGCTGGACTTTTCGCGGCAATTGAACAGTTGGAAAATCTGCACGGTTTAGAAGAAAATTTGCCGGTGATTTACGCGGGAGATACTGTTGCGGATATTTACACGGTTGTGAAGGCGCGGGAAGTGCAAGCAAATCGGGTTTGGCTGGGAATCGGAATTTTGCCGCCTCATGTTTTGGATGATGCTGTGCGCTGCGAGGCTTATGCTGCAGGGCTGGAAAATGCGGGTGCTGCAGCGGTTTTCAGGAATGTCGAAGAGTTGACCGCTGCGCGGATTCGAGAGTTAGTTCAGTAGGCCAGTCAGTCTGTAGGCTACGCATTCGGCACCTTATTTTGTTGACAAACAATTCCTGTAGAGTGCGCCTAGCGAACCGGATATTATATCAAATCCGTTCGCATCGGAATTATTCATCTCTCTCTTCCCTTTCTCTGTATCCTCTGTGTCCTCTGCTGTTTAATCATTCCGATACAACCGGCATGGATATTATTGACAAACAAATGTAACTTTGTTAAATAATATTGCACCTTATTTTATTGACAAGTAAATGTAGTTTTGTTACATTTATTTGTCAATTTTTGCATCTTTGAGTTGACAATATCTGCTGCGGCGGCTTAGTACAGAGGAGAGGTCAATCTCTAGGAGAGTGCCACTATGTTAGTTTCGCGATCGAGTGATAAACAACCTACGCCGGAAGAAACTCGGCAACTAGAAAAGCTCCAAGTCAAAATCGAGCGAGCTGTTGCTGACGGCAAGATATCTAAGCATGAAATGGAAGACATCAAGAGAGCGATTTGGGCTGACGGAAAGGTTACTGTTGAAGAACTGGAACTATACAGAATGTTGGTGACAGATAGGATTGTTGCTGGAGATGTGGAATACGAGTTTTGAGAATAAAGAAGTTTAGCAATGAGCGGTGTACTGGTGAATATTGAGGAAAGAAGAAACAGGGAAGAAGAGTTAGAATTGTTCTTCAATAGTTTATTTCTTGCTATAGCAATTCTTGCAGGAGTCGTAAAGGTTTGACCCCACCCCAACCCTCCCCTTATCAAGGGGAGGGAGTAAGAAGAAATTCACAAATGATGCGAGGATTGCTATATATCTTCGGGTGACATTTGACAAGTTTTTGGATCATCCCTTTGAGGAATTATATGCCACAATTATCGGGATGCTCGCAATTTTTCATTGGCGTTGTGAGATTATTTTAAGTGCAAGAATTTGTCTAATGCACTGACTGCAAGTGGTGGCCAGCGGCGGTTATTGGCAACCCAATCGAGGTCTTTGTAGCGGGAGTCGAGGCCGATCGCGGCTACCCAATTGCTCTCAGCTTCGCCGCGCTTTCCTGCTTCCCAAAGACAGGCGCTGAGGGCGGCTCTCATGTCGGCAAATTGGGGGTATCTGCGGACGATGTTTTTCATGTTGCGAATTGCTTCTTTGGTTTGCCCGTTTTGATAAAGTGCGAGGGCGTGGTTGGCGCGGGCAAAGGCGTATTCGGGGGCTAATTCAAAGGCTTTGTTGTAGTCGGCAATTGCTTGTTCCCATTGTCCTAAACCTGCTTCGGCGTTGCCTCGGTTGTTGTAGGCGGCTGGATCTTGGGAGTCTAATTCTAGTACATGATTGTAGTCGGCGATCGCCTCTTCCCACCGTCCTAAACCTTCTAAGGCGGTGCCGCGGTTGAGGTATGGATCGGGGGCGTCGGGTGCTAGCTCGATCGCTCTTTCGTAGTCTAAAATAGCTGCTTGTAGTTTGTTTTGGCTGACTCTAGAGTTGCCTCGGTTGCTCCAAGCGGCGGCTTGTGAGGGAAATTTGTCAATGATTTGAGTCCAAAAAGTTTCTGCAGCGGGAAATTTGCCTTCATTTGTAGCTTCAAAAGCTTTTTGAACGAGTTCTCCCAATTCCTGTTGAGGATCGGTGATATCTGTTGGTTGTACTTGTGCGGCAACGGGGCCGATATTTCCCAACCATACTAACCCGGTTACAATTAATACTGTGAAAAATGTCAAAAGTGAGCGAATCATTGTTGTTGGCGGTTTAAACTTTATTAAACATATTATTAACCGAATTTGCGGGCGTTGCTTGGATAAGTTATACCAATTTTTTATGAGGTTGCATAGAATCCGATCACCCTGGCGCCCCCCTTAATAAAGGGGGGACAAGATTCTTCTCAAAGTCCCCCTTCTTAAGGGGGATTTAGGGGGATCGAGATATGTGCAAATTCACATTAAATTGGTATTAGGACTAATTTTATGAAAAAACGGTTGCTAATTTTGGGGGGGACGGGGGATGCTGCTGAATTGGCGGTCAGAGCGTCTCAAATTGCTGAAATAGAGGTGGTTTCTTCGCTAGCAGGACGCACTCAACAGCCTTTTACCCCAAAAATGGGTACGGTGCGAATTGGGGGGTTTGGTGGGGCGGCTGGGCTGGCGGAGTTTTTGCTCGATCGCGCAGCCCGCCCCTACGGGGGCTACGCCAACGGAGAGGATCGCCCGATCGACTTTTTAATCGATGCTACTCATCCGTTTGCGGCTCAGATTTCTGCTAATGCTGCTGTTGCTGCTGCTGAATGTAATGTGCCCTATTTGATGCTGGTGCGTCCCGCTTGGGAGAGGGTGGAGGGCGATCGCTGGATTGATGTTGCGGGCCACTCGGAGGCTGCAAGGGCTTTATTAGGGCTGTCTCAGCGGGTGTTTCTGACTATTGGTAGGCAGGAATTGGCTGCTTTTGCTGGTTTGGATGCTATTTGGTTTTTGATGCGGGCGATCGATCCTCCGGCACTCAATACTCCTATTCCTAATGGTAAATTGTTATTAGCAAGGGGGCCTTTTTCTTTGGAAGATGAGCGTCAATTATTATTAGAATATCAGATTGATACTATTGTTAGTAAAAACAGCGGGGGCGGTGCTACTTATGCGAAAATTGTGGCGGCTAGGGAACTGGGAATTCCGGTGGTGATGGTGCAGCGGCCGCCGATTCCTGATGTTGAGCAGGTTGCTGATGTTGAAGGGGCGATCGCTTGGTTAGTTAAGCAGTTATAATATCAAATTCGTTAGCATCGGAATAGTAAATTCGAGTTGACTGTTGACTGTTCACTGTCAACAGTCAACCGTCAACATCATTCCGGTGTTACCGGAAATGATATTAGTAGGGTTTCAAACATCGGTCAGGTTATGTCTTTGAGTAATAGTTGATTTCCTGGCTGGATGATTATTCGTTTTAGTTCTAGCTGCATATTTTCACTGTTTTAATAGGATTTGAAATATAAAATAATTTAAGTTAATATATTTTAGCAATTCAGAACTTATGCGGAATTGCTGTTAGAGATTAAGATTAAATTTATTGAAAACTATGGTAGCGTTCGGCAATCATTTCCTTCAGCAGTTCTCATTCCTCCTAGGAGAGTTTCCACGATCGCACACTGCTTAGCACCACCGTTAACAGTAGAAACTGTTACCACAAAAGGTAATGTTGGATTATTTGAATTGCTGGGATCGACTATACCGTTATAATTAAAAGTAAGTTGTGTAGCAGCCGTGCACGCACTATTAGGAGGACAGCTAGCAACAGAAAGTTTAACCTGTCCAGGTTTAATTTCGCCTCCAGCGTCGAAAGTCACTGTTTGTAGGGGAGGGTTTTGGGCAGGCTCTGTCTTAATCGTGGCTGTTGGCGGGTCAACCAATGGATTTAATGTAACTACTCTATCGCTCTTAGTTCGCTTTGCTTCGCTTTGTGCCAGTCGTAATGATTGGAGAACGCGATCGTTGACAGTGCGAACTCTTTGTCTGTTGATGAATCCCTGCCAGCTTGGAGCGGCGATCGAGCTAAATATACCTATGAGCAACACTATCACGAGCACTTCTAGAAGCGTGAATCCTCCATCGCCTTTTTTGGATGCAGTTTTGTTGAATTTAGGGCTGGCTTTGGCAGCAGAGTTATGCAAAAGTTTTAATAATATTGGTGGGGTTTTCATGGTAATCTCTTATTGTTTATCGGCGGGAGGCGATTCGGAAATGTGCTTTAGGCATCAGTTACCTTCCTAACGCGCCTCGACCTTGTACTTGCACGCTTGCTGTTGGGAAATATGCCTGATTGTTGGGGTTATAACTAGCATCTGCTTGAAGGCGGCGGAGGCTATTTCCTCTGATAGTTACTCTGGCTAGGTTCCTCGCTGTATCTACACAAGCGTAGAAGCTATTAACTGGGTCGCTTACTCTTAGCGTTGATTCTAGGACTGCGACTGGTGCGAGTTGCCCTGGTACTGTGGCAGTGGGATTGCCGAGAGCTTTTTCGCATTCTTGTGGCTCGTTTGGTGGCACCACAGTGTGGTCTATATAATTAACCAGCACTTGAGGATTTTGCCCTATAAAACTTGGATCTGCGAATCCCGCTGGAGTTGTCACCCTCCTCCTTGGTTGGCTAAAGTCAAAATTTGAGTTAAAAGCTGGGCTTACTCGTTGATTAGGGTTAGCCTCATTATTGTTGTAGTATGGTTGATTAACCGGATCGGGTGAGTTGGGATTTCGCACACCCTCTTTAATTTCATAGCGCTCTATGCGTGATGGGCAACTGGCTCCTGACGGCTGACACCATATACTAGGGGTATTATCTCTAACCAAATAGTAAGCCACTAAAGATCGTACATAGGTATCGTTGCAAGTAGCTGGAGTACAATTTATTGGCAGTGTGCGAGTAGTAGGGTTAGTATCAACCGAGACAGCCTTTGTAATCTGCTGCCGTTTCCAGAAGACGAGAATAGGAGTTCCCCCAGCGGGATTGGGAAGTTGAGATCTGATACCAGGAGTTCCATCGCTAGCGGCATTATTGAGGGTGTTATTATCGTAAATATAAATAGCTTGATTTAAATCTTGGGCAATGAAATCAACCGCCGCTTGAACATCTTGCTCGGTGTTTGATTTGACTTGTTCCCTCCTGTCGGTATTCAGCATATCAACTACAAAGCCGAGCATTGGGGTGATGATTAAAAACGCCATAATTGCTCCGACTAATAGCTCGACCAGAGTCATACCCTTTTCTGTTTGAGCTTGCTTAGAGCGGTTTTGCTGCTGTTGAGTTTTCAGAAGCAACCTGAGTAAATTTTTCATTTTGACTTCTTCCTTAGCCAATTGAGGAGAGGGATTTTGATTTAATAACAAGGCTTTGATTACTTACAGACAGAGGGGTTAATTGTTCCATTGGGGTTTAGGCGAGAACATAATGATTGACGCGCCGAACTACCTCCATTAGTAGTAGGTGGGATTTCTGTCTTCATTACCACCAAAGGGGCTTTAGAGTTACCGAGCCCATTAGCAACTGATTGCTGGTCTGTCAATAGAGGCGCCACAGCATCGGCTCTGTAAACGCGAACTATTAAAGAATAGCCCGTGTCTGTCGGATTATTGTTAACATCACGAATACCCTGAATGAAAAAGTCTTTGCTACCATTACAGGCGGGGGTATCATCTAAGTTATAACAGTACAAACCAGCCAGGCTTCCAGGAGCGGCTGGATTTTGGTTAGCATCAAACTTAGGAAACCCCGGCGCGGTTGAGCCGGTTGGTCGGATTGCACCTGTTCTGAGTGCATCAATGTAAGCTTTCCCCCCCTGGGTGGCGAGTTCCGTCCGCCGCGCTTGCACGCGAGTTGCTACTGAGAAAGCCATCACCGGGGCTATCGCAATCATCAGCACCGAAACCACAATCATCGCTACCAATGACTCGATAATCGTGTAGCCGCCATCTCGCGACTGTGATAAATTTTGGTGTTGTTGTTGGTCAGTCATATAGAAAACTCCAGTAATTGCTAGGCAGAAAGTTAGAGGGTTAAGTGGGGCAGTTACTTCTCATAGCAGTCGCGTTATTACCCCCATTGGGCTGATCGGGAGCTACAACTCCGCACATGAGAGTTGTAACCCAAGTGTCATTGCGAGGTACTTCCCTGAAATATTCAGCAGGCTGAGTCCTTATGGAAGGAGTAGTGAACTTTTGGGTAAATAAATCAGGTGGCTGAGATAGCAAACCCACGTCATAACCCCAGTTCCGGGTGGGCGGGCTGAAATAGGGAAGCAACCCAGCACCTGTATCAGTGTTGTACGTATTTGTGATAGCTAGGGGCGGAGGGAGAGGGCCTGCTCCCTGAAGCTGAAACACGCTAGATATAACGGCGCCTGGCAGAATTGGCTGGTAAGGTGCTGTGCTAAAGGCGCTGCGGTTTAGCTGAATGAATGAGCCTCGGATGTTGGTAATAGAGCCCCCGTTATTCCAGCTTTCCAAGAATCGGGGTAAGTTTTGCAAGCCACCGTTAAAGTCTCCTGTGGTGAAGCCGACATCAAGTGTCCGTGAAGGAGTGTCACCCGCTGCGACGATCAGATTGAAGGTGGTATTTACAGCCTGGGGTATCCAGCCTGTAAATCGGGCATTAGTTGTGCCTCTTGGCATGGTATTCCCGCCTGTAGGATTAGCTACTGACTGAGTTTGGATCTGCGGGACTGGGAGCAGTAGCGGCTGCGACCCGTTATAGGCTGCTGGTAGTGCAGTTGGCGCTGGGTTTGCTACCGATCCTATTGCCGAATTGGGAGGTGCTGATGTTGCTGCCACTGGTGGTAGCGGTACATTTGCTCCGTCTGCTGTGTTGGCAGGGGTGGTACTGCGATTGACCACATAGGGGAGACTGGCGTTATCGAAGTTGACGGCAGGCCCATTACTTCCGGCAAACCACAGAGAATTAGCTCTGGGAGCACCGAGAATTCCTGGTGTGATAAGTCCTCCTGCAGCAATCCCTAAAGGCGCGGGAGTGGCGGGATTTAGCAACGCGTTGGCGGGGGGAGTAGTGGCGGGGGGAGTAGGGGTGGGGTTTCTTTGAAAAGCTATACGGCGGGGGAATCGCTGCAATTGTGGCAGTGGCGGATCTACCGTTGACCCAGCTTGATAAACAGAAGTATTGTTAACAGGTGTTCCATAATTTGGAGCAGAGGTGATGGCATCGGCTGCGGTGAGTGGTTGTGCTGCCAGAGGATTAACAAACCAGTCATTATCAGTACACGCAGCCACCGGCAGTTTTGTGCAGGTTTCCATCACGTACTGTGGGAAATTCCCACGCCGCTGGACGGGAGTGACAAAGTTGTTGAAGTAAGAACTCGTCAACAACCCGTTGGCAAAAGCAGCGCTGTAGGTAGCATCTGTCAGCGCATTGGCAGCAGCAGGGGCAGCTAAATTGCCGGACGGTAAGAACGCGCCACTGGAAAGTCCGTTAGTGACATAGTTGTTGTTGAAAAATCCTTGCTGTCGCCGTGGCCACACAGCAGCAGGGCCAGCATTGTTTCTCAGGTCAAAATCTCCTTCGTTGCGGAAGCCAAAACGGTAATTTTGTGATAGGAGGGTTAGTGAGTCTGCCAGTACAGTTGCCGGTCTCCAGAAGTCGCCGTTGGTGCATTGCGGGAGCCTCGGGTCGCCCGCACGGCAGGCAAAGTTGGTGTTAAGCTGGTTGTTGCGCGTGTAAAAATTTCCCCAAATAGGGGCTACAGTGCTTAACGTCTCAGTAAACTCTTCTACTGGCGTAAAAGCGGCTGTAGTACCCGGAGGGGCGGGCGGGATGTTGCCGTGAAGGTTAAAGTTGTTTTTGATGTAAACCGGCAAATTCGATACAAATGTCAGTCCTTTTTCTCTAACTATAGCATTGAGATTATTAGATGCTGTGGGGGTGGCGCCACCGCGAAATAGCTGCTGTCCGTTAATCAGGACAATGCCGTTAGGCTTGCGGGTGGGATCGAGCTGATAGTCTGTGGGACTGATTCTTTTGCTTGTAGTTTCATCGATCTGCGGTGGCACTAACCCATTATTGAGAGTGCGAGCGCTGCGATCTGGCAATGCGTCATCTCGGCTGGCATAGATAATCCCGCTGTTGGGCAGCAACCACTCGGGTGCAGTAGCGTTGGGTCCTGCAATGGGATTGGGCCCGCGCAAGAGAGCGATGTCTAACTGAGTAGCCCGAATTTCTAAGGGTTCCCGTTCTTCTAGGGGTTGGTTGTAATTGCCTGTTAAAGTGGCGGCTTGTTGGGCCCTGGCAGGCACGGGATCGTTTGAAGCCGGACTGCTGAGGGTAAAGGCTTCGTTAACGAGCGTGGCAGGGTTGTCGGCATCGCTGGCCTTGATTTCTCTGCCGTTCAAAAATGCTACTTCTTGAATTGCCCCGTCGGGAATGGGCATCAGTTGGGCACCGCGGGCGATCGTGCCGTCAAGTATCTGTAGCGCGCAATTAGTCGAGTCAATAGCGGCTTTTTGTGCTAGGGTGCGCTGGCCATCAGGCACTTGGAGGGCAGTTCTCAACGGCCCGTTGGCAAACCGACCGTCGGGAAAGACTAAGTTGGCCTGGGCTTCCAAAATAGGGTCTCCATTCTCCAGCAATCCATTGGCGTTCAGCCTAGAAGTAGCGGGTGCCAGTCTGGCCGTCGGGGGGCCGTAGGTTATGCCATTGTTTGAGCCGATAAATGCCTGCTGTACTCCCCGTGTGACCAATGATCGTGGTATTACATCTCCGCTGATATCCGTCAGCCCTAGGAGGTTTCTGGCTGTAGAAGCGTTGCTGGGGTCGTAGTAGCTGCTTATACAGGCCACGGGGGTTTGCTGTGGTTGGGTTCCTGCTGGTGCGGCTGCTAGCGTTGTGGGATTGTAGCCGTTGTTTGCGTAGTGATAAACTGCCGTTGCCCGCATCCGCAAGTCGCCTTTGGCAAATTGGCGAGAGCTCAAGGGGTTTTCAGCAACAAAAGAAAAATTCGGGTTTGTTTGTGTTGCCGGCAGATCGCTCAAGTTTGGCTGTGCGACTACTACGGGCGGCACTGCTGGGGCCACTGCTGGCGGTGCATTCACCCATCTTCTCCAGTTACCAGTTAGATTATCGTACACATCCGACCCCTGCCCCAAGGGTGACATCGGCATCGAGTCCGGCCAGACGACGGGGTACAGTTCCACCGCCGCCGTTGCTGGGTCGTCGTAAGTATTTGCGGGTACTGGAAGGGTTGCGATATTAGCGGGGCCGCTCTTCAATCTCGCAGTACCAGCATCTATCCAACTGGGCGGCGGCAGGAAGGAATTAGTGCGATCGTACACTCCGGCGCTGGTAATTACCCGCAGGCCACCAACAGCGTCCAGGGGAGTTGCCGGTATTTCAGCCGCTGTTCTTTCCCAGAAACCGTCTCTGTAAGGAGGATTGGTTGCCGGTGGTGCTTCGCCTGTACCGTTACCGCGATCGGTGTCTCCCACGTTAGCAAGTTTGATCACTTGTGGTGTGCGGGTGCGAATTCCGCCTCCTGTCCATTGAGTTGTGCCGTCTACCTGTTGTGAGTCACTGATAAACTTGGTGCCGTTCCATCGCTGTTGTGGCAAGTTGTTGCCGACGACGACTCGTTCGCCCAAATTTAGTTCGCTGGCACCCGGCTGTATATCACCGGGGTTTCGCGATGGTAGCTGAGCGGGACGGATATTGAGATTAGTCGGTCCCGTGAGAGCGCTTACGTTAGGTGCCGTTTCAGTAGTAGGAAGGCTCCAGAGAGGAATGGGTCTCAGGCTATCCACACCAGCGTCTTGAATAATGAAGGGAGCATTTGCCGGATTGACTCCTCCGTTTGGTGTTCCCGGAGGTACTTCTGCAAAAGGAACTTTCCGCAGCCGTGCTTTAAAATAATCTTGCAGTGCTTGATCGCGAGTCTGACCATTCAGGACCGCTTGCTGAACAGAAACCGGGTCGTTCGCACCTGTTGTATCTGCTAGCAGTTGAGCTTGTACCAACGCATTTAAACGATTGGAATAAGCGTTGTTGTTGTAGAGTACCTGAAGACTGTTTTGCCTAACAGATTGATTGGTAGCGTTGTTAATTGTAGCATTGTCCGAACCCGGCTGGTTTGGGTCGCTAGTAATGCTTTTGAAAAGATCTACTAGCACAGGATTTTGAGTCGTTGAGTTGGCCGCCCACCCGTTTACTACATTACCTCCTACAACAATTTTGCTATTGTCTGCCTCGTAAAAACAAGATTGCTTGCTGCTGACTTGAAATAGTCTAAGTTGGGCATTGCCCAAAGGCGATACCAATAAGTTACTATTTGTCAGTATCCGCCCGTTTAGATTTAGCGAAACACCAGGAGATATATCTAGATCGTCTTCGTACACAACCGCGTTGTTGCTGAGGGGAATGCGGCTCTGGTCTTGTTGGTATTCTAGGGCAGATACGCTGGAAGTTCCCTTAAAAGCTTCATATTTAGTAGCATCCAACGCGCTTGTTTGGATATCGTTTGGTGTTATGGGAACGTTAACCGTGTAAACAAAGAAGCTTTTCTGGAATCTGCCATTGCTAGCTCTCTGCCAACCAGAGGTACCCACCAAACGTGCAATTGTTCCTTCTCCTTGGGTGCAAGCCGGGTTGAGAGTTCCTGTCTCCATTGGGGGCGTTCTGGCCTCTATTGCTGTTCTCGCTCTCTGGGTTCTTGGGGTGCGAAAGTATATTCCGTAAAGAGTAAAAGTGTCAAATTTGCCGTCGTTGTTGGTATCAACGGGATATCTCCACGCCGTATTTATAGCTTCATTTTCTTGGTTAGCTTGGTTAACCAGCGGGCCTTGAGGATCGCCCGCGTTAACCAGAGTAGTACCATTGTTGACGGGAAACCTGAGTATCAGCCGCTGCTCGTCCGCGAACTTATAAAAGTCATTTGTGGCATCATAAGCCGACATCATCCGGTACAATTCCGTATCTGACGGAGTAGCCGTCGGCCTTTGCGGGTCTTCCCGCAGCATATATTCAATTTTTGCTTTTGCCCGATCGAGCGCGGGAGTCGCGGCCGCCAGCACCTGCTGGTTCACGCGCACGTTACGCGCCGTATTAGCCCGATCGAACGATCGCAGGGTAATCGCCACAGTCAACAAAATCACTACCAGCAACACCATCGTCACCGTGGGCAGCACAAACCCCGCCACCGGCAGTCTCGCCCTCCGGCCCATAGCCATCAGGGTTTGCAGCATTGCTCTCATCAGCCGCTTGGCCCCGGATCTGGTAACACCAGCAATCCGCCGCAGCAGGGATACGATAACTCTGGATAATTTGCTCTTAAACATTGACGCCTTCCTGAATAATTTCAGAGATGGTATTGCTGGTACTTACTGCTCGACAGTACAATCCCATCTTTATTGTTCCCATTTTCCGCAACTTGCATATCAGCCTCTTGCACAAATTTAAATCTGTACCTTGGCTGAAAAATAAAACCCACAAACCCCCAAGCAAAATCGCCACCGATAATATATTTTTCAGAGAAAGATTTGCCCCGCAAGGATGAGAGTTCCCTAACTCCACTCTAATCGAGTTAAATAGAAATGTCAGTACCAAGAGCGCGAGTGAATTTGATCACCCAAAAACAGTGATCGCGATCTTATCCAACGTATTGCCCATCCCTTGCAGGCTTTGTTTGTTTAGGCTCGGTTTCAACCACCGGAATCTAGAATGTAGAGTGGGCGATCGAATTGTAATTAGGCGTATCCGTGCGCTCAAATGTAAATTGGGCGATCGAGTTGCCGTAATGCCCCCAAGTGCGATCGAATTGTGGTAATGCCTCCAAGTGCGATCGAATTGTGGTAATCCCCCCAAGTGCGATCGAATTGTGGTAATGCCTCCAAGTGCGATCGAATTGTGGTAATGCCTCCAAGTGCGATCGAATTTTCGTTTGCCCCCCCGGCGGACTATCGGTACAAATGCCAAATCCGAAACACTGTCAGTACAATTGCAAAATATAAACCTACCATCCCCACCCATGAAACAACCCTCCAAACCCCCCGACTTCATCATCATCGGTGCCCAAAAAGGCGGCACAACATCCCTGTACAATTACTTAATCCAACATCCCCAAATCGCCCCCGCCGCCCAAAAAGAAATCCATTACTTCGACTTAAAATTCGACAAAAGCCCAGACTGGTACTATGCCCAATTTCCCCAGCCCCAAACAGGCGAAAATCTAGTAACCGGAGAAGCCAGCCCCTACTACATTTGTCACCCCCAAGTTCCCCAGCGAATTTATGATTTATGTCCGAAAGTTAAAATAATCGCCCTGCTGAGAAACCCAGTAGAACGCGCAATCTCCCACTATTATTACTATATCAAAATAGGCTACGAATCCCTATCATTAGAAAGTGCGATCGCCGCCGAGCCCGAAAGACTCAAAGGCGAAATAGAAAAACTAATAGCCAACCCAAACTACTACAGTTACGAACACCAACATCACAGCTATCTAACCCGCGGCATTTACGCCGATCAACTCCCAGCCTGGATGAAACTTTTTCCCAAATCACAACTTTTAATCCTCAAAAGCGAAGACTTATATACCAATCCCTTCGGCACATACAACAGCGTCTTAGAATTTCTAGATTTACCGCCACACCAACTACAAACCTACGAAAAATACAACGCCACCCAATATCCCCCCATCAGCGAGACAGTATACGAGCAATTGAGAGCATATTTTCGATCGCACAACCAAAGACTAGCCGAATTGTGCGATCGAGACTTCGGCTGGGACTAATCTTGAGTGGGAGGGGGCGGGCATTCTTGGCACCGCCCCTACAAAATCGCGGTTTCTTAGTATTCTCAATCTGCCATCACCGACAACACATACTCTCCTTGATTTACTGACTGATTGGTCGAAACATCAAAAATGAAAACATTCGACTCCGCACAAACATCAACCAAACTGGGAAATTCCCCATTCTTATTAAAGCTGAGAATTTGATAAAGCCGATCGCCCTTTTTGACAAAACTCCCCAATTCCACTCGATTTTGAATCATCCCGCCCGCCGGCGCGTAGTATTTGAACACCGAATTCTTGGGGGTGAAAATAACTTGATGATTCGCAGTTTCCGGGAGAGGAAATCCATCAATTTTCAATAAACCCTTACTTGCTAAGTAATTTTTGATGCCCCGCAAGCCATTAGCCACCGAATCGGGATTCATTTCCATCCCCGAACCTAATTCTAAAGTCCAAGCTTCCACATCAAATTGGATCGCACTTCCCAACTGGGCCAAAACCTTCTCCAAAGCCAGCCAAGGCTTGAGAAACGCCTCGTCAAAAGCATCCCCATCGTACTCATCCATCAAGATAGCGCGATCGAGCAACAAAGCTTTCGCACTCTCCTCGCGGGAATTAAAACAGTAAAGATAATCTAAACTTTGATTCGTAGAACTGTGCAAATCCAGCACATAATCCGCATCCAAACACAAAGATTGTAGCTGATATCGGTAAAGTTCGCTGTAGGGGCGGCAACTAGGAGCATTAATTTTTGCCAACTCTTTCGCAAAACTCAAAGCAATCGCTTTTCTGTAATTAACTTTGACAGTATCGGCATCGAGGTGAATGTGAGAATTAGCAAAACCCAGAATATCTTCCCCTTGCTTTTCAAAATCCCAGAAAATCCGGTTCCAATTTACCCCATCATAAAGATTGTAGCGACCAGGAGAAAAATGGTGCGATCGCTGACTTACACCCACAGGATTGCAAACCGGAACCAGCCAAATTTCCCCGCTTAACTGGCTGCTGTCCAAAGACCTTAAAAACTCAATTAATTGGTAAATAACCGCATTACCACTAATCTCAGCGCCGTGGAGGTTAGATTGCAGATAAGCTTTTTTGCCCGGAATCGCACCTTGAAACTGATAGACTTGCAGTGAAAGTCGATCGCCCGAAGCAAGCTGCACCAGAGGAATAGTCGAAATAACTGGAATCATAGAGAAAGAAGAGGGAAGTTCGGCAACGGATTCTGTAACGGATGTAACGGATGTAACGGATGTCAGGAAGAGGGAAGAAGGCACAATTTTTTTTATTTCTTCTGCCAACTGCCAACTGCCAACAGTCAACTGCCAACTGCCAACTGCCAACTGCCAACTGCCAACTGCCAACTGCCAACTGCCAACTGCCAACTGCCAACTGCCAACTGC
>NZ_JAUBOY010000016.1:69106-129669 GCF_036700465.1 Microcoleus sp. T3_A4
CAACAGACTTATTCCTTAATAGCCGATTTGCGGGCGTTGGTCTAAAATCAATACAGTCCTCTGCTGACTTGCTTTCAGCAAGATTTAAGCATACTTATCCTGCAACCTTATAATAATCCTTGTGCCAGACACTGCCCAGAACCGCCCAGAGCTGGATCTGAAGACCATATTTCCATTCGAGCTAGATAACTTTCAGAGAGAGGCGATCGCCGCCCTCGATGCAGGTAAATCCGTTGTCGTGTGCGCTCCCACAGGCTCTGGGAAAACGTTAATCGGGGAATACGCCATCCATCAAGCACTCGACCGAGGGCGGCGCGTCTTCTACACCACTCCCCTCAAAGCTTTGTCTAACCAAAAGCTGCGCGACTTCCGCAGTCAATTTGGAGACGACAACGTAGGTTTGCTAACGGGCGACATCTCCGTCAATCGAGATGCACCGATTTTGGTGATGACTACCGAAATATTTCGGAATATGCTCTACGGTACGCCGATCGGAGAAGTCGGTACTTCCCTCACCGGAGTCGAAACCGTGGTACTCGACGAGTGTCACTACATGAACGATCGCCAGCGTGGTACCGTCTGGGAAGAATCGATCATCTACTGTTCGAGCGAAATTCAACTGCTCGCCCTCTCAGCAACCGTTGCCAATAGCGACCAACTCACAGACTGGATTAACAAAGTCCACGGGCCCACAGAGCTCGTCTACTCAGACTTTCGGCCAGTACCGCTGCAATTCCACTTCGCCAACCAAAAAGGGATATTTCCCCTACTAGACGAGACCGGCAAAAGAGCGAATGTCCGGTTAGTCCCCAAAAAGAAGGGGCAAAAAGTAGAAAGAGGCAGCATTCCCACTCCGAGTTTGACCGATGTTTTGGCCCGGTTGGACGATCGAGATATGCTACCAGCAATTTACTTCATCTTCAGCCGTCGCGGGTGCGACCAAGCAGTAGCAGAAGTCGGCAATTTCTCCCTAGTTAACGAAGCCGAAACAGCCGAACTCAAACGCATCATTGACGATTTTTTACAGCGAAACCCAGAAGCAGAACGCTTCGGTCAAAAAGAAGCACTTTTAAAAGGCATCGCCGCCCACCACGCAGGCATTTTGCCCGCTTGGAAAGGTTTAGTAGAAGAACTCTTTGGCAGAGGTTTGATCAAAGTCGTATTTGCCACCGAAACCCTAGCAGCCGGGATTAATATGCCCGCCCGCACCACAGTCATTTCCACCCTGTCCAAGCGCACCGACAAGGGACACCGACTGCTAAACGCTTCAGAATTCCTGCAAATGGCCGGTCGGGCGGGTCGGCGGGGGATGGACAAGCTGGGGCACGTGGTCGCAGTTCAGACGCGCTTTGAAGGCGCAAAAGAAGCTTCTTATTTGGCAACAGCCAAAGCCGACCCCCTCGCCAGTCAGTTTACGCCCAGCTACGGCATGGTGCTGAATTTGCTGCAAACCCACACTCTCGACGAAGCTCAAGAGTTGGTAGAACGGAGTTTCGGTCAATACCTATCTACCTTGTACTTGCAGCCGCAGCAATCCGAATTAGACCGATTGCAAACAGAATTGGCGGTACTCGAAGAGTCCCTGGCAGCCGGAGGAAATGTCTCCACCCTGGAAAAACACCTCGCCCATTACGAAAAATTGCAGGCAAGACTCAAAGAAGACAAACGTTTGCTGAAAATTCTCTTGCAGCAAGCTGAAGAAGCCAGATTCAAGGAGATGTCCGTAGCTGTGGCTTTTGCAGTGCTAGGCACGGTTCTGAGCCTCAAAGGCAAGCACGTTCCGACAGCCAAACGATCGCACACAACTCCTGTACCCGCCGTACTGGTTGCCAAAATCCCAGGTTCTGGCCAAGCACCAAATTTGGTGTGCTTGGGCAAAGATAACCGCTGGTATATCGTCGCCATTAGCGATGTCGCTACCCTGCACGCCGAATTACCCCGCTTGAGCGTTGCAGATACCTTGAACCCGCCGTCGGAAATGCCCCTGAGACTAGGCCAGTGCCGCTTGGGAACTGAAGAAACTGCTTCAATTGCTGCATCGATCCCACAATTGCCCGCACCGGAACCGAGCCCAGAGGCGATCGAGCAACAACAGAAAATCGCTGCCGTAGAAGCTAAGCTAGAAATTCACCCGGTTCTAGAATGGGGCAATCCCGGTACTTTGCTCAAACGCCAGCGCCGCCGGGAAGAATTGAAAAAAGAAGTCCGCAAAAGCGAACAAGACTTAGAAAAGCAACGAGCTCGCTACTGGGAGCAATTTCTCAACTTAATCGACATCTTGCTGAATTTCGGCTGCTTGGAAAAAGTAGTTTCGGCAACGGGAAACCGAGATGACTCCTCCGACAGGTTAGTGCCCACAGTCTTGGGCCAAGCTTGCGCCGCCATTCGTGGCGATAACGAACTGTGGCTGGGTTTGTCCCTAATGTCTGCCGAGTTTGACGAACTCGACCCCCACCACCTCGCTGCAGCTTGTGCGGCCTTAGTTACAGAAGTTTCTCGGCCCGACAGTTGGACTCACTACTCGCTATCGCCGGAAGTTTTGGCACCTTTGGACAATCTACAAAAAGGCCTACGCCGCCGATTGTTTCAAGTGCAGTACCGCCACGAAGCTGCGATCCCGATTTGGCTGGAACGGGATTTAGTGACTTTGGTCGAACAGTGGGCTCTGGGCGTTGAATGGCTGGAACTGATTAGCCATACGAGTTTGGATGAAGGGGATGTGGTGCGGATTTTGCGCCGGACTTTGGATTTCTTGTCTCAGATTCCTCATGTTCCTCATGTTTCGGATGCTTTGCGGAGGAATGCTTGTCGGGCGATGCAGTTAATCGATAGATTTCCGGTGAATGAAGCTGCTACTTAGAAAAGTGTTGACAGTTGACTGTTGGCTGTTGACGGTTGACTGTTGGCTGTTGGCATCTAAATTGTATTTTTGGTTTTTCAACCCAAATGCACCCAGGTTTTAATCTAAAATCGTTTCCGGTGGCATCGGTATTGTTTAAATGCAAAAATGTCCAAACAGTCAACTGTCAACTGTCATGAGGAATAGATCCAAAATCTAAAATCCAAAATCTAAAATCTAAAATCTAAAATCTAAAATCGATCGATCGCACTTTTTCCTGATTCAGGTTGCAGGGCAGGATAGAAAATTGTATGGTGCGGATCGATCGATCTTAATTGTTATTGAAATTTTCCGAAACGGTGCGCTGGGTAATTCTCCTATTTTATGATGCAACAAATCAAAAAGCCCGCTCAAATGCCTGATGCCTGCTCCCAGGTTCAAAAAATTCGCTTTTTCACTTTCTTGCAAAAAGTCTTAATTGGAACTCTAGCGAGTACATTACTCAATCTCTTCATCCTATTTCCCTCTCCGAGTTTCGCAGAAGTAGTTCTGGGCGTTGTTCGCAGTTCCGAGAATTCTCCCGACTGGGTAAAGATTACCACGCGCCTCTGGGAAAGCGGCATTGCTTACAAACCAATCAATCTCGAAGCAATCAAAAGTACGGCGGATTTAACAGGCGTTAACGTGCTGTTTTTGCCCAACATTGAAACTTTGACTCCGGCACAAATTAAAGTTTTAGAAGCTTGGGCCTCCCAGGGTGGCCGCTTGATTGCTTCGGGCCCCGTCGGCCGCAGTTCCCCGGCCTTGGTGCGCCAATCTTTGCGATCGCTCCTTGGGGCCTATTGGGCTTTTCCGTTAACCCAGCCAGCGACGCCACAACCACGCAGCCGCTGTCGGGATCTCGCCTGCACCGCTTCTAGCAATTGGATACCCGCTGTCCAACAAAATGCCTCAGTCCAAGGCGGTGTCTTGATTCCGGCTGATGCGAACAGTCAAACTATTGCTACCTGGAAAGATAGTTCCGGTTCCTCAGCAGCCATCGCCACGGATCGCGCTACCTATCTCGGCTGGCGCTGGGGTAGCGACGGTTCGGCAAATGTAGATAAGGCTTGGCTGCAAGCCTCGATCGCCCGCTGGGGAGGCACAATCGCTTCTGGGCCTGTAGCGCCGCCCACTGCGGCCGCGACCCCACTGCCAACTCCCCCCTCCAGAGTCACTAGAAACAGCCCTAGTTTGCCGCGTACTACCCCGCTGAGCCGACTTTCTCCCTCTGGCTCGCTTTCCGATCCAGTACCTGCAACTTTTACAGACCCTTCGGATCAGTCGGCGCCGGCGGGTTTGGACGTGCAGCCAAATTCCAATAAGCCGATCATCAGCATTGAAGCGTACTTGATGCGCCAAGAACTCACTAACCTCCTCGGCAGGTTTGAAAGCGCCCTGACAGCATCTAATTCAGCCAATACCGCCATCAATCTCAATGCTGCTACCTCCCCTCAACTGGTGGCGGCAGAACAGGGCGGAGGTGGCCCGGCAGCCGGTCGCCCCCCTGTTCTGCAAGCGATCAGGGTGCGGGCGATCGCCCAAGCGCGGCAGGTTTTGCAAACTTTCGACCAACTCCTGCAACAGCAAAACTACGCGGAGGCTAGAAAGCAGTGGGTGGAAGCGCGGCAGTTGCTGTGGGAAAATTACCCGAAGGAAGGACAGCGGGTTGGGGCGGAAATTCGGGCGGTTTGGCTCGATCGCGGGACGATCGTCGCAGCGCGATCTGAGCAGGGTTTGGCCTCCGTGTTCGATCGGCTCGCAGCCGCCGGTATCAATACCGTTTTCTTTGAAACTTTGAATGCCGGATATACCATTTATCCCAGTCAAGTTGCACCGCAACAAAATCCCCTGACTGTTGGCTGGGACCCGCTGGCATCTGCGGTTAAATTAGCTCACGAGCGAGGCATGGAACTGCACGCTTGGGTTTGGGTTTTTGCCACAGGAAATAAGCGCCACAATACTTTAATTGGCCAGCCTAGCTCTTATCCAGGCCCGGTACTTTCCGCCCATCCACAGTGGGCAAATATTGACAATAAAGGACGCACGCAAAATCCTAACGATGGTAAATTTTATCTCGACCCTGCGAACCCGGAAGCGCGGAATTATTTGCTACAAATAGTCAACGAAATTGCCAATAACTACAAAGTAGATGGGGTGCAATTAGACTATATTCGCTATCCTTTTCAAGATGACAATGCGAATTTTACTTACGGTTACGGTATTGCTGCGAGGCAGCAATTTAGGCAGTTGACTGGTGCAGATCCCGTAAATATTTCCCCCAGAAACGGCAGTTTGTGGCGGCAGTGGGTTGAGTTTAAAACTAATCAAATTAATAGTTTTGTAGCTGAAGTTTCTCAGCTTTTGCGGCAGAATTATCCGCGCACAATTCTGTCGGTGGCAGTGTTTCCGCACCCGGAAAGTCAGCGGATTTACAAAATTCAGCAAAATTGGGAAGTTTGGGCTCGTCAAGGTATTGTAGATTTGATTGTGCCGATGACTTATGCTTTGGATACGAACCGACTTCAGCGCATCACCGAACCGCTGGTAAATGAACAAATTCTGGGTTCGGCTTTGATTTCTCCGTCGGTTAAGTTGTTGACTCTCCCGGAAGTTGTGGCGATCGACCAAATCCAAGCTTTACGCGATTTGCCAACAGGGGGCTATGCTATTTTTGCGGTGGAAAGTATCAGCAGCGGGATGCAGGGGTTTTTTAACCGCACTCAAGGCACCCCAGTGCGTTCCACTTCTGCTGCGGAGCCGATTCCTTACCGACAGCCGTTTGCGGCGGCGGCTTCGCGGTATACTGCTCTCAAGCAGGAATGGAGTTTTTTATTGGCTAACAATCAGTTGCGGGTGTCCGAATCTGAACTGAAAGTTTTGCAAAGTCGAGCGGATGAATTGGCGCAAGCTTTGAGCAAGTTGGCGGCAAATCCTTCTACCGAAAGTTTAGCAACTACTAAAAGATTGTTAAGGAGTTTTCAATCTCAATTTCAATCTTCGATGCGCTTGCATTCTGCGGAAAATAGCTATCAGGTGCAAACTTGGCAAAATCGTTTGGAGAGTTTGGATATGCTTTTACGCTACGGCGAAAGGATGGAGTTGAATCGCAGATAAATACAGATTTTTGGGGTGTGTGCTTGTTAGCTACTGTTTGTTCAAATGAGATGTTGCACCATTCTCAATAACCCTTCCCTGGGCGGGCAGGATGCCCACCCCACAAGAAAATGTACTTGTTGTGGAACAGGCCGGAAAGCCTGTTCCACAATAAAATTCATCTCTTGTGGAACAGGCCGGAAAGCCTGTTCCTAAATAAGTAATTGAGAATGGTGCAATAGATCAGATGATTTCGACTTAGGTCGATCGCGCCCAATGATCTGTATCAGTAGTTACGAAAAAACTCTGAGTAGAAATACGCTATTTTGATATAAATTGATCGACGGTACTGTCGTCAGTAAACTACAGCATAAGGATAAAAGGAAGGGCAAAGGGAACATAATTTACACTCAAAACTCCCAACAATTACCAATGCCCAATTCCCAATGCCCAATTCCTCTGAGGATGAATATGTTTCCTAAACCCCTCAATAGTTTAGCTACAAAAATTATCGGCCAAGTTCCATTACAAACGGTGCTCGTGGTTCCTTTTTTAGTGCAAATTGTCGGCACGGTAGGACTTGTAGGTTGGCTATCTTTCCAAAACGGTCAGCGGGCAGTCAACGATGTTGCCGCTCAGTTGCGGGGAGAAATTAGCGATCGCATCAAAGACCGCATGGAACATTATATGTCAATTCCCCACATTGTCAATCACCTGAACGTTCAAGGCATAAAACTGGGGCAGTTGAACCTAGAAGACAAGCAAAAACTAGAACATCATTTCCTAGAACAAATTCAATATTTTGATTCGATCAGCATCATTTACACAGGCAAAGAAAATGGAGAACACTCTGGAGCAATCCGCACTAAAGATGGGATTTTGATATCTGCTGCTGACAGCTCTACTGGCAATAAATTAGGTCGATATACTGCGGACTCTCAGGGAAACCGTGTTCAATTAGTCCAAATTTCACCCAATATTTACGACCCGCGAACTCGTCCTTGGTACCTAGCTGCCACTGCCGCAAAAAAACCTATTTGGACTCCAATTTATACAGATTTTTTGACGAGGGAACTGGCAATTACTGCTGCTTTGCCTATCTATGACGATGCTGGCAAATTGTTAGGAGTAGCTGGCAGCGATTTGCTCTTTTCCAGAATCAAAGAATTTCTGGTTAGCCTAAAAATAGGAAAATCAGGACAAACTTTTGTCATGGAGCGATCGGGGATGTTAATTGCCACTTCAACGGCGAGTCCAGAATTCGTGGTGGAAGGTAAAGAAACAAGGCGCATTAAAGCTTCAGAAAGCGAGAATCGGGTAATTAGCCAAACTGCACAATATTTAGATAAATCCTACGATAGCTTAGCTAAAATCAATAATTCTCAACAACTTACTTTTGATGTTGATGGCAAGCGAAATTTTATTCAGGTAGCTCCTTTTAAAGACGATCGAGGGTTGGATTGGCTGATTGTAGTAGTTGTGCCAGAATCGGACTTTATGGAACAAATTAACGCCAATACGCGCACGACTTTTTTGCTGTCGGTTGCAGCTTTGATTGGGGCGACAATTCTGGGGATTCTTACTGCTAAATGGGTGGTGCGGCCGATTTTAAGATTGAATGCGGCGGCGAAAGCTTTGGCGCGGAATGAATGGGATACAAAGCTCACTCTGAATCGCGAAGATGAACTCGGAGAACTTGCCACTGCTTTTAACAGCATGGCCGAGCAATTGCAGCATTCATTTACTTCTCTGTCGGAAAGCGAAAACCGAGTAAAACAATTTTTTAATGCAGTACCGCTAGGGATTTTTATTGCAGAGCCAAACGGTCAAGCTCACTACATTAATCCTATAGGAGAGCAGCTTTTAGGTCAAGGAATTGTGGCAACAAATTCCGAAAATTTGCGCCAATCCTACGGAGCTTATTTAGCTGGAACTCAGGAAATTTATCCGGCGGAACGCGACCCAATGTTAAATGCTTTACAGGGCAAAAGTGTCACTGTTGATGACATTGAAATCTCCTCGGCTGACAAAACTGTTCCCATGCAAATTTCGGGAACTCCTATTTATGACGCCCAAGGAAATATTATCTATGGAATGTGTGCTTTTCAAGATATTACAGAACGCAAACTAGCGGAGAAAGTATTAAGGGAATACAACGACAATTTAGCACTGCAAGTTGCAGAACGTACCGCCGATCTTGCCAAGGCAAAAGAAAAGTTTTCTAAAGCTTTTCGTTTAAGCCCTAATGCGATTACCCTGACTAGAATCAGCGATGGTCGCCACATAGAAGCCAATGAGAGCTTTTGTCGGATGATGGGGTACAGTCACGAAGAAATCATTGGCAAAACAGCGGTAGAACTCAATTTTTGGGCGAGTTTAGCAGAGCGCGATCGCATGATTCAAATGTTAAAAAACAAGACGGCTCTTCACAATTATGAGCTGAGGTTTCGCAATAAAAATGGTACAGAAAGAACGGCACTGCTGTCGATAGAAACCATCGATATTGACGGAGAAGCTTGTTTTTTGTCGATTTCTAGCGATATTACCGAGCGCCAAAAAGCAGAAACTGCCCTTCGGGAAGCAGAAGAAAAGTACCGCAACATTTATGAAAATGCTTTGAATGGAATTTTTCAAACTGCTATTGATGGGAAATACATCAGCGCTAACCCCGCTTTAGCTAACATCTACGGTTACGACTCGCCGACAGAATTAATAGCAGCACAGCCGAATTTCCATAACCAGCTTTACGTGAAACCGAACCGCCGCGACGAATTTGCAGCGCTGATGAACGAGTACGGGATATTATCAAATTTTGAATCGGAAATTTACCGCAAAGATGGCAGCATAATCTGGATTTCGGAAAATTGTCGCGCTGCCTGCGATGAAGCAGGCAATCTACTTTACTACGAAGGTTTTATTAAAGACATTACTGATAACAAACAAGCGGAAATCAAACTGCAGCAGGCGAAAGAAGCGGCCGAAGCAGCAAACAAAGCGAAGAGTACGTTTCTCGCCAATATGAGCCACGAATTGCGATCGCCCCTGAACGCGGTCATCGGCTTTGCTCAAGTCATGCTTCGCAGTAAAACGTTGTCTCAAGAAAATCAAGAAGATGTTGGAATTATCCTGCGGAGTGGTGAACATTTACTGGCTTTAATTAACCAAGTTTTAGACTTGTCAAAAATCGAAGCCGGACGCACGACTATTAATGAAAAAAACTTCGATTTCTACCAACTAATCGACGATTTAGAAGATATGTTTGCTCTCAAAGCTGAGCAAAAAGGTTTGCAGTTAATCTTCGACAGAGACGCCGAAGTTCCCCATTACATTTGTACTGATGAAGTTAAATTGCGACAAGTCTTAATTAATTTGCTCAATAATGCAATTAAATTTACTTCAGAAGGGGGAGTGTCGATGCAAGTCAAAGGAGGAAGACGGAATATACATAAAAACAGCACTGACCAATTACCCGGCCGCTACTGGCTGCATTTTGAAGTTCAAGATACTGGTGCAGGCATTGCTGCTGAGGAAATCCATCAGTTGTTTGAAGCATTCGTGCAGACGAAAACAGGTAAAGATTCTCAGGAAGGAACGGGTTTAGGTTTAGCTATTAGCCGCCAATTCGTGCAATTAATGGGAGGTGAAATTACTGTTAGCAGCGAGATCGGAAAGGGTGCAGTATTTCAGTTTGATATCCAAGTTCATCTGGTTGAAGCTGCTGATATTGAAAGCAAAAAAACTCAACGTCGAGTTGTTGCCCTCGAACCGAATCAGCCGAGTTATCGCTTGCTAATTGTGGACGATAAACCTTTGAACCGCCAACTGTTAGTAAAACTTCTGAGTCCACTCGGATTTGAGTTGAGAGAAGCGAATAACGGTAAAGAAGCGGTTGATATTTTTATGGAGTGGGAACCGCATCTGATTTGGATGGACATGAGAATGCCTGTCATGGACGGCTACGAGGCTACCAAACAGATTAAAACTACAACTGGCGGGCAAGCAACGGCGATTGTAGCCCTAACTGCTAGCGTTTTGGAGGAAGAACGGGCGGTGATTCTTTCGGCGGGTTGCGATGATTTTATGCGGAAACCATTCCGAGAGGAGGACATTTTTGTGGCAATGGGAAAACATTTAGGAGTACGCTATATTTATGAAGATCCAACCGCAGTAAGTGCCACAGGTGTAGAGGAGTCAAGTCAAGAGGTGCTGACACCGGAGGCTTTCGCCTCTCTTTCTCCAGACTGGATGGCCCAATTCAAGCAAAATATTTTGAGTGTGGACATGGAGGCGATCGCAACTTCGATCGCACAAATCGGCACTGTCAATCCCTCTCTTGCGGGCAAGCTTCAAGATTGCATTAATAATTTTGAATATGACAGAATTTTGAACATAATCGAACTCAGCGAGAAACAGTAAATACCCGATGAATTCAACTTCACCTAAAACCAATCGAGCTAATATTTTAGTAGTGGACGATACGCCAGAAAACCTGCGGTTGCTGGCAGGAATTTTGAGCGAAAAAGGCTATCAAGTTCGCCCCGTACCCAATGGCAAGCTAGCATTGTCTGCATCTCAAAAAATACCCCCGGATCTAGTGCTGCTGGATATTATGATGCCGGAAATGGACGGCTATCAAGTTTGTCAGCAACTCAAAGATTCTGAAATTACCAAAAACATTCCTGTTATTTTTATTAGTGCGATCAATGACGTGCTGGATAAAGTTAAAGCTTTTGCAGTGGGCGGAGTTGACTTTATTACTAAACCGTTTCAGGTTGAAGAAGTTTTAGCCCGGATAGAAACTCATTTAAAAATTTGTTCACTGCAACAAACTTTGCAAGAAAAAAATCAAGATTTAGCAGCGGCGCTGCAGGAACTGCAAGCCACCCAAGAGCATTTGATTCAATCGGAAAAAATGGCAGCCCTGGGACAACTGATTGCCGGCATTGCTCACGAAATCAATACCCCCCTGGGAATTATAGGTTCATCTATTAATAATATAGCTAATTTTTCTGACGAGTTTTTAGAAAAATTTCCTGAAATTTATCAACAACTTTCTGAGGAAAGCAAAGCTTATTTTTTAGCTTTACTGTACAGAACAACCCATCAAGAAGTTTTATTCACAAGCAGAGAAAAACGTAAATTTAAACAGCAGTTGGCGGCGGATTTGATGGCAGAAGCTGTGGAAAACTCCGAGGAAATTGCGGATACTTTAGTTGACATGGAAATCTACGAAAATATAGAAGAGTTCTTGCCACTTTTTAAATCGCCGGATTGGGAAGTAGTTTTAAATAGTGCTTACCAGTTTGCGAGCTTTAAAAAAAGTATTAGTCTGATACAAAGAGCGACAGCGAAGTCGGGAAAAGTAGTATTTGCCTTAAAAACCTACGCTCATTTTGATAGCAAACCAGAAAAAGTCCAGGCGAACTTGCATGATGGCATTGAAACCGTATTAACCCTTTATCAAAATCAGCTAAAACACGGTATAGAAGTAGTTAAAAACTATGGAGATTTACCCCAAATTATGTGCTATCCCGATGACTTAAATCAAGTTTGGACTAATCTCGTTCATAATGCCCTGCAAGCAATGGATTATAAAGGTATTTTGACAATTGAAACTCGGCAGCAAGAGGCAAATATTTTCCTCAAGTTTACTGATAACGGCAAAGGTATTCCCTCAGAAGTTATTACCAAAATTTTTCAGCCGTTTTTTACGACTAAATCTGCGGGCGAAGGTAGCGGTTTGGGATTGGATATTGTGAGAAAAATTGTGGAAAAACACGAAGGCACAATCGCTGTAGATTCTGTACCGGGGCAGACAACTTTTACAGTCTCGCTGCCAATTTATTAAACAAAACTTACCTGTAGGGGGCAGATTCCCTCTGACCGAAAGCATCCAGGATGCCAGCCCCCGGATTCATTCCTTCGCAGACTCAGGACCCAGAAATAAAAAACCTGTATCCGATGAAACTTGCCCCCCGAATTTATCCGTGAGGTCAATGCTTCAATTCTAAAATCTAAAATCTAAAATCTAAAATCGATTGACACTCGTTACTGTCTCGCTGACAAATACAAGATTTATTACAAGAAACCGGGTTAATCTTCGGAAGTCCTATTAAAATAAGATAGGGGACAGATATCCTGCATCCTTCCCCGAAATCAATAATGTAAAAGCAATGTAAAAGCAAGTCATGTCGGTAAACCTACTAAAATTTAAGCAGAGAGGAAAAGATGAATAAGCCTATAATTCTTTGCGTTGATGATGAACCCGATATTTTGAATACTCTCAAGATTCAGCTAAAGAAGGAATTTAAAAATGATTACTTTTATGAATTAGCTGAAAGTGGTGATGAAGCTTTAGATTTACTGGAGGACTTTCAAGAAAAAGCTCAGGTGATTGTGGTTGTTTCTGATTGGCTGATGCCGGGAATTAAAGGTGACGAACTTTTAATTAAAGTTCACCAAAAATATCCTAAAATCATTAAAGTGATGTTGACTGGACAAGCGGATGCAGCGGCTGTTCAGCGGGCAGTAGAAGAAGCAGATTTATACTGTTGTTTGTACAAACCCTGGCAAAGCAAAGACTTAATAGAGACGATAAAATCTGGGCTGGCTAAATTATGAAAAAACCTGTGATTGTTTGTATTGATGATGAACCTGATGTTTTGAACAGTTTAAAGATTGAACTGAAAAAGGCGATCGGCGATCGGTGTATAATTGAAACCGCTGAAGGGGGGGCTGATGCTTTAGAGTTGCTGGCTGATTTGCAGGCAGATGAATACGAGATTGCTTTGGTGCTTTCCGATTATATCATGCCGGATATTAAAGGGGATGAACTGCTCAGAAGAATTCACGAAAGCTCGCCGGACACGCTGACTATTATGCTAACTGGGCAAGCAGATTTGGAAGCCCTGAGTAATGCTATCAAGTATGCTAAATTGTACCGTTATCTTCCTAAACCTTGGCAAAACGAAGACTTAAAATTAACGGTAGTAGAAGCAGTTCACAGTTACTTGCAAGACCAAAAATTAACAGATGAAATTCATAAGCGGCAAGAAGTAAACGAGGAGTTAAAGCTAGCAAATGAGGCGCTGTCTGCGAGTGAAAGCCGCCTGAGTCAATTTTTAGAAGCTTTACCAGTGGGGGTATCTGTTTATCATCCCGATGGCTCGATCGCCTATTTCAACCAGACAGCGCGGGATTTGCTGGGTGCAGACACTATCCCGGAAAGCACTGCGGAACAATTAGCTGCCACTTATCAACTTTATGTTGCCAATACTGATGAGCGATACCCGCCGGATAATCTGCCAATTTTGCGCGCACTAAAAGGAGAATCTGTCAAGGTTGACGATGTAGAAATTCGTCAAGGTGGCACAAGAATTGCGATCGAGATCAATACCACGCCGATTTTTGACGCTAGCGGAAATATTGTTTATGCGATCGCAGCTTTTCAAGATATTAGCGATCGCAAACAAGCCGAAAAAATACTAGCAGATTACCACCACACCTTAGAAGCGCAAATTGACGAACGCACAGAACAACTGCAACAAGCCGTCTTAGCTGCTGAAGCGGCAAACAAAGCTAAAAGAACGTTTCTGGCCAATATGAGCCACGAGTTACGCACCCCTCTCAATTCTATACTCGGCTTTGCACAAATCATGGAACCCAGCCCGGATCTGACTGTCGAAAACCGAGAAAATATGAGAATTATTCGCCGTAGTGGCGAACATTTGCTGACCTTGATCAATGAAGTCTTAGACTTGTCAAAAATCGAAGCGGGGCGGATGACGCTAAACCCGAAAAACTTCGATCTCTACCGCTTGCTTGACGATTTGCAAGATATGTTTCAACTGCGGGCACAAACTCAAGAATTGCAGTTGCGTTTCGATCGCGATTCTGACGTTCCTCAGTACGTGCGAACCGATGATATTAAACTGCGGCAAGTGCTGATTAATCTTCTGAGTAATGCGATTAAGTTTACCCAAACAGGCGAAATCATCTTAAGAGTTATAAAGTTAGAGAAATCGGGATTTATGGATTTATTGGATAGTCCTACAGCTTGCTTTGATACCACAAGAAGCATTCGGGAATTTGCGATTAATAGCACTAACTTAGCCAGAGTAGAATTGAGGGATGAGGCTGAGGATTCAACTGTGCCTATTTTTTTCCTTCTCTTTGAAATTGAAGATACAGGAGTTGGCATTGCTACTGAAGAATTGGGAAATATTTTTAAGGCTTTTGTGCAAACAGCTTCCGGTAAAAAAATTCAGAAAGGCACGGGTTTAGGATTGAAAATCAGCCGTCAATTTGTCCGCCTGATGGGAGGAGAAATTGTCGTAGAAAGTCAACTGGAAGTAGGCACTACTTTTAAATTTGAAATTCCCGTCAGTGCAGTTAATGTTGGTGAGATTCCCGATCCGGAACTTAACCGCGAAGTTAGTGGGTTGGAACCCAATCAACCGTGCTACCGGATTTTAATTGTGGACGATCGCGAAGACAACCGCCAACTTTTAGTCAAAATGCTTTCTCCTTTGGGTTTCGCGGTGGAACAAGCCACCAACGGTCAGGAAGCAATAGAAATGTGGGAAAAGTGGCATCCGCATTTAATTTTGATGGATGTGCGAATGCCAGTGATGGACGGCTACGAAGCTACTAAACAAATTAAGGCTAGAATCAAGCAGAGAGAGCAAGAGGGGGAAATGAATATTTCCCATCCCGACTCCCCGATTCCGAAGATTATTGCTTTGACAGCTAGTACAATTGAAGGAAGGCAAGCGTTTGCTTTACTGGTCGGCTGCGACGATTTTATTAGCAAACCTTTCCGCAAAACAGATATATTTGATACCCTGACCAAACATTTGGGGGTTAAGTATCTCTACTCTAACTCAAGGGATTTTATCTCAATAGGCGATCGCAATAATTTATCTGGCTCCCTCCCTAATGCTGCGCTTGCTTATTTACCTACACTTCCCGCAGAATGGATAGACAACATAAAGCAGGTAATCCGCAGTGCTGATTTTGACTTAATTGTCAGGACAATCGACGAAATAAGGGAGCCTCATCCTGAATTGGCGGAAATCCTCCAGGGTCATCTCGATAATTTTGATTACCAGAAAATTCTCAATTTAATTGCCGAGGCGGAGGAATCAGATAATGCAGATGAAGGCGGAACAAACTGAAAACTATCAAGCAGATATTTTAGTAGTTGACGATACGCCAGATAATCTGCGTTTGTTGATTAGAATTTTGCAAAAAAATGGCTATAAGGTTCGACCGGTTACTAATGGTTTTTCGGCGTTAGATGCAATTCAATCTAGCCCCCCCGATTTGATTTTGCTTGATATTATGATGCCTGATATTGACGGCTACGAACTATGTAAAAAATTAAAAGCACAATCGCAATTTAGGGAAATTCCCATCATTTTTCTCAGCGCGCTAGAAGAAGGAATAAATAAAGCAAAAGCTTTTGAAGTTGGCGGAGCCGATTATATCACCAAACCTTTTCAGGTGAAAGAAGTATTGGCTCGAGTGAGCAATCAACTTACTGTGCGTTCATTGCAAATGCAATTGCAAGAAAAAAATCAAAAATTGACCGCTCAAAATATCCAGTTGCACCAGGAAATCGCTGAACGCCACCAGGTGGAAATGGAAACAAGGTTGCTGCTGCAGGCCACTCAAGCTATTAGCAAATCTGAGGATTTTGAGTCGGCTATAGATGTGATTTTAGGTTTAATTTGCCAAACTATTGAATGGAATCTGGGCGAAGCTTGGATTCCTTGCAGTGAGGGCTTTTTAAAATGCGCTACAGGCAGGTACGTCAGCGACTCCAGTTTTGCCGAATTCCGACAAACAAGTTGGCAGTTGATTTTTGCTCCCGGTGTGGGACTGCCAGGTAGGATTTGGCAGTCGCAGCAGTCTGAATGGATCGATGATGTGTCTACTGCACCTGAACAAGTTTTTTTACGCGGGGAAATTGCGGTTAGTGTGGGATTGAAAGCGGCTTTTGGGGTGCCCATTTTGGCGGACAACCAAGTGTTAGCTATTTTGATTTTCTATCGGGAAAAAGTTCTGAAATGTCAGCCGCGCTTGTTGGAATTAGTGAGCGCGGTTGCTACGCAGCTAGGCTCGCTGATTCAGCGGAAACAAGCTGAAGCAGCGCTGAAAGTGCAGCAAGAACAAACCGAGAAATTGCTTCTCAATATTTTACCGAAACCTATTGCAGATCGCTTACAAAAAGAGCAAAAGTTGATAGCGGATCATTTTGATGATGTGAGCGTCTTGTTTGCTGATTTGGTGGGTTTTACAGAGTTTTCTGCTCACAAAAGTCCGACGCAGTTGGTAGAAATTTTGAACGGGATTTTCTCGGAGTTCGATAGGTTGTCTGAATTGCACGGGTTGGAAAAGATTAAGACGATTGGGGATGCTTACATGGTGGTTGGGGGTTTGCCGACGCCGCGGGAGGATCACTCTGAGGCGATCGCACTTTTAGCTTTGGAGATGCAGGCAGCTTTGAGGAGGTTTAATGCCAAAATGGGAGAAAATTTTCAATTGCGACTCGGAATTCACAGCGGTTCGGTGGTGGCTGGAATTATTGGGATTAGTAAATTTAGCTATGATTTGTGGGGAGATACTGTTAATGTAGCTTCGCGGATGGAGTCGAACGGATTGCCGGGTAAAATTCAAGTGACGGCTGCGACTTACGAGCGTTTGAAAGAGCAGTTTGTTTTGGAAGAACGGGGTCATATCCCGGTTAAAGGTAAAGGAAGAATGCTGACTTACTGGTTAATTGAAGAACAAAAAAAATCTTTTTAAATTTTAGAGGTCAATTTCAATTAATATGAAAAGTAGACCAAATCTGGGTTTGCCATACCCTTTATGATTCGGCGGTTGAAACCGCTACTATACAAACGAAGTCTGCCTAAGCGCTGACGCGCAGGCTTCGCCCACGCAGACTAAGAAATAAAGGGGGTATTTAAGCCGGATTTGGTATTATATCCAACTTGCACTTTCTGGAGGGCTAATCCTTTGCAAACAGTTGAAACAAAATCGCCGACAGCGTTGAAAAGAGTCCTAGTTATTTTAATATCACTGCTAGCAGTAGCGGTACTGTCGATCGCTACTTTTATCGCTATACCCGGAGAAAAAACAATGTTTGCTGGAACCAGACCTGCCAATATCGGGATTCAGTCAGGAAAACTCGCAGCGTGCCCGAGTTCCCCCAACTGCGTCAGCAGCTTCAGTCAAGATGCCGAACACAAAATTGAGCCTTTGGCATACACTTTGTCCCAGAGTGAAGCGATGGTAAAGCTAAAAGGGGTAATCGAGTCCTATGGAAAAACTAAAATTATCACGGCAACTGATAATTACCTCTATGCGGAGTTTACCAGTGCTTTGATGGGGTTTGTTGATGACGTGGAATTTTTGGTAGATGATGCAGCAAAAGTCATCCATGTGCGATCGGCTTCCCGTCTGGGACAGTCGGATATGGGAGTTAACCGCAGTCGGATAGAAGCTATCAGAACTCAATTCAATCAACTCTGAACTGAAAATTTCTAACTTTCCCGAAGCCCCTCTCCTGCAAGATGAGGGACTTTAATTTTGGTCTATTACTATACTAGGTAATGTTGATTTGTCACCACATAGTTAACAATTATTAACAGTAGGCACGCCACAAAGGAGTCTCCGGCAGGGGGAGTAGGACACAGCAATGCCCTGTTCCTACGGATGGCTTTGACTTTTAATACTTGTTATAAGATTGACGATTGTATAGTTTTACAATCTTTAAAATAGCTGAGCGCGCTAGCACAGAAGCAGAGATGCCGTAGTATTCCTATAGTATTAAACAACCTAAATTATACACTTCTGACTTTAGGGAGAGGGAAGTTAGCGAATTAATTTCTACTATTAATTTAAGTAGAGCAAAGAGGAAAAAACACATGGCACTTCAAAGATTAGCAGAATTTTATCCTAACTATCAGGAAGAGATTTTTGCGGGAGACGACATCAAGGGATTTGATGTTTATGCTGGCGACTCTGATGAAAAAGTAGGCACGGTTTATGACGCTTTGGTTGATGACACTGGTCGTTTCCGCTATCTGGTAATTGATACCGGTATTTGGATTTTTGGCAAAAAAGTATTGTTGCCAATCGGCTCGGCCCGCTTCGACTACGGAGCCCGTCGCGTCCACGCCACAGGCCTTCGCAACAAAGCTCAAGCAGAACAATTGCCGGCTTACAATGAATTAGAAGCAGTAGATTACGATCGCGAAGAACAGGTAAGAGGCGTCTACCGCAATCAAGAAACTGCCGCTGCAAGCACTGCAACTCCTGCTAGCTACGATCGCAGCAGCTACAACTACGATATCGACCGCCCTCTCTACGAAACCAACGAACAGCAGCACCAAAATCTCAAGCTTTATGAAGAACGCTTGATTGCCAACAAACACCGCGCAAAAACAGGCGAAGTAGCAGTTGGCAAGCGCGTGGAAACTGAAACAGCGCGAGCTTCAGTACCCATTGAAAAAGAACGAGTTGTAATCGATCGAGTAACCCCGGTAGAAGCGGGTCGAGTAGTTTCAGTCGGTGAGGCTGACTTCCAATCAGGGGAAGTTGCACGCATGGAAGTCTACGAAGAAACTGCCGATATCCACAAGGAAGCTTTCGTGCGCGAAGAAGTCAACATCAGAAAAGAAGTTGTTCGCAGCACGGTTGAGGGCGAAGAAACCTTGCGTCGTGAAGAATTAGACGTTAAGACTGATGGAACTGCGGTTGTAGATAATACAAATCAAAAGATCTAAACCAACCGCAACAGCTATTGCATAGGAATTGCGCCTTAATGACATAATTCTGTCACCGCGCAGGTTTGATTGGATTGGTAGCGATCGCACAATTCCTATGTGAGCGGCGGGGGGGTACAAAACTTGTCTAGTTGTGGCAACGTTTATGCACTTTCCCCGCCTTTACCAATTTCCCCTTACCAATTCATAATAAAAATCCCTAAGCAGGAAAGTTTAAAAAATGAACGGTCAAGCATCAGCAGAAAAGATAGCAACTGCTAAATCAATAACCCGTCTCAACCGGGTTCCTGAAAAAGTCAGAACTAAGCTAAAAAGTTTTACCGTCAAAGACAACCAAGGTCACTTGGTCGGCAAAGTTAAAGATGTCTATTTTGATGCTAACGGTCAGTTAAATTTTGTGGTAGCCGGGTTAGGTAGCGAAAATCCCCGCACTTTTTTATTAAGTATTAAGCTGCTCAAAAAAGTCGATTATCACCAAAAAGCGCTGTTTGTAACTATTAATTCGGATCAAGTCGATATGCTGCCGGTAGTGTCGGCTAGTGGCGCGCATCCGTATTTAGAAAATGCCTCTGAAACGCATAGTGAATTTAGCAACAGTGAGTTAACCAATCCCTCAACAGATATGTCAAATCTAACAGATGCCGATCTCACAGATCCCAATTTGGAGACAGATGAGGATGAGGACAACTTCGATATTGTCGATCAAGAAGTAATTCGCCTGCTAGAAGAACGATTGGTGATCAATCGCAGCAAGCGCAAAGTCGGCGAAGTCATAGTGCGTAAAGAAATTGAAACTCGGATGGTACAAGTACCCATCCAGTGGGAAAAGCTGATTGTCGAACAAGTCGGCGACGATCCGAAGGTGTTGGCCGAAATAGATTTAGGCGAGGGAAACATCACCGGTATAGATTTGACGGAGATTAAGAGCGATCGCCAAGAACCGACAGTTAAGGCTGAATTTACCTCTGTGCAGAAAGCTAGCAAGATCTTAAATTCGATCGCCTCTCAACCCCGCCACGGTTGCGTCAAAGTCCGCCTCGAACTCGTTCTCGAAGACAAGCAACTTGAGGATACTTACCAAAAATGGATGACGGAACACCACTCAGAGAGTTAAATTTTTCGTGCTTTTCCCTGTAGATTTTAGCTATTAGCAAGAAACTTAAATCTAATAGCTGACTGGGGGGATATAGTAATCCTTGCAGGAGTCGTAAACTTTTTACCCCACCCCAACCCTCCCCTTCTCAAGGGGAGGGAGTAAGAAATTCACAAATGATGCAAGGATTGTTATAGATGCTGTGGGAAAATTTCACAGCCATCTACTAATATCGTCTTGGGTAAATTAACCGTAATTTTGGTAGGGGCGGGTTCACCCATATCTATAATATAAGCGCGATACCCGTCAACCCGCCCCGACCGGGATATTGAAATTTTTAGTGATCGGCATCTAGACAAAATTGTACCGACTTGGGGTAAAATTGTGGTGGTAAAATTTAAAAGTATTTGAAAATGCCAAGCACAATCTCCGACATTAAAGTAAAAACGATCGTAGGCGAAGACAAGCAGCTAGGAGAGTACGCTGGCCAGGTACTCTTGATAGTTAATGTAGCCTCGAAATGTGGCTATACACCTCAATACAAAGGGCTCGAAGAATTGAGCAAGAAGTACAGCGAGGCTGGACTCCGTGTTTTAGGATTTCCCTGCAACGACTTCGGAGGTCAAGAACCCGGAAGTAATCCAGAAATCGTCACTTTCTGTACTACCAAGTACGGCGTAACCTTTGAATTATTTGACAAAGTACGGGCTAAAGGTACTCAACAGCACCCGCTATACGCTAAGCTTACGAATGCAGTCGATCCCAAGGGTGAGGTTTCGTGGAATTTTGAGAAATTCTTAGTTAGCAAACAGGGTGAAGTGGTGGCCAGATTCCGCAGCAGTGTTGGCCCCGATTCGCCAGAACTAATCGCTGCTATCGATCGAGAATTGGCAAAATAAGAATTTCGGCAAATAAGCAGGGTACAGAATTTCACGGATTTAACGGATGGATGTTTAGGGAATAGGGAAGAAATTAATAGGCTTTTTTTATAATAAATTGAGAGCTAATTTTTTTCTTCTGATATTCCCCATTGTGTGCAAGCACTAAACCATGAACAAATACCGATGATTGTATTTAATTGGAGAACGGTTTAATTTAATGGAAAATACATCGGGATTAGATTTAGTTGTAGGTGTACTTGCCTTCGCAATTCTGGCAGGTGGTCTGGCAATGCTATTTGTAGGCATGGCATCGTTTCCTAAAGAAAAATAATACTAATGGATAGTATGTGCGATCGCACGACCCGAATAAAAGTGTTGGTAGTGAGGACTGAAGTCTTCCTAGAAATCGGATGGCAGCAGTCCTCACTACAAACTTAAAATGATTATTTTACAGGGCATCATCTGAATAAATCAAACTGCTTTCAATTTGAACATTCGCAATTGATGACAATCATGCAAACTACCGAAAACAACGTCAAAATTGCCCTCGCGCCGGGGAATTTGCGCCGCGTTCACCATATCGCTTTAAACGTGCGCGACATGAAAGCTTCCCGCCACTTCTACGGTACAATTCTCGGCCTGCACGAACTAACAGGTGCAGAAATTCCCGCAACTTTAACAGAAATGGTAGCCGCTGGTAAAGTCGCTAATTTCGTTACCCCAGACGGCACTGTTATTGACTTATTTTGGCAGCCAGACTTGGAACCGCCAAATTCAGACCCGGAGAAAGCTTTTACCCGCGCCAACCACTTAGCCTTCGACATCGATCCGGCTTTGTTCGATCGCGCTCTGGAAGTGCTAAAGTCTAATCAAATTGCGATCGACAGCGGCCCCGTCACTCGCGCTACAGGACGCGGCATTTACTTTTACGATCCTGATGGATTTATCATCGAAATCCGTTGTGATCCAGTTTAAACACTCGCTATCGGGTTCTCTGTAGTCCGGGTGCACCCTACATTTACTCTTTGGATTGCGGTAATCCGTAAACATCCTACCTTTAGAGTTGTTTTATGTTCCGTCTTGGCTAATAGGTTGCTTCGGCCAAGTAAACCGAAAAGTAGCTCCCTCACCTTCGGCAGATTCTATGGAAATACTGCCCCCTTGACCTTCGACAATTTTTTTCACCAGCGACAAACCAATCCCAGTATTTTCTACTTTATCGCGAGCTTCCAAGGTCTGAAAAATCACAAAAACTTTATCGTGATATTGAGGATCAATTCCCGGCCCGTCGTCCTCTACAGAAAATTCGTAAAAATCATCTAACTCTTTAACCGAGATTTTTACGTGACCCGATTCAGCTCGGTTGTGCTTAATTGCGTTGCTAATTAAATTAGAAAAAACCTGTTGCAACAGCAATATTTCTGTCACAAAAGTTGGCATTCCCGGTTCAACTTTCACCTCAAATCCAGAGGGTGGCGCCAACGAATCAATAATTTCGGCTAATAAATTCTCAACTTTTACCATTTCTGAAGGCACTTGAATTCGTCCGACGCGGGAATATTGCAGCAGTCCCTCAATCAAACCTTCCATCCTGTGAACTCTGCCACGCAGCAGGTTCATTTGGTGCAGAGTATCCTCTGTCATCGACTCGCTGAGGTCTTCTTCTATCCAACTGCTGAGATTTGCGATCGCCCTGAGTGGCGCTTTCAAATCGTGAGAAACTACATAAGCAAACTGGTCTAATTCTTGATTCCGCTTTCTTAAAACATTCGTCGTTTGAGCCAGATTTTGGGCTGTTAACCTCAATTCTTGAGCGCGCAACCGCAGCGATTCCTGCGCTTGTTTGCGATCCCTAATATCTTCAACCACACTCATCAGAAATTGAGTGCCATTTTGTTCTCGCAGCAGCGAAACCGTCAAGTTTGCCCACACCAACTCTCCGTCTTTGCGGATGTAGCGCTTTTCCAGAGAGAAATTTTCAATTTCTCCTGCTAACAATTGGCGCACAAGTTCCAGTTCACTTGCCAAATCTCCAGGCCAAGTAATATCCTGAAATTTTTTCTCCACCAATTCTTGGCGGCTGTAGCCCAAAATTTCGCAAATTTTTTGATTGACTAACAGAAATTTGCCTTCCACACTCGCTTGAACCATGCCGACTGCCGCCTGCTCAAAAGTAGCGCGAAACCGCTGGGCGCTTTGGGCTAAAGCAATTTCTGAGCGTTTGCGATCGCTAATATCGTTGCTGATTTCCAAAATAGCAACCGGTTGATCTTGATCGTCGTACTGCAAAGTCCATCGGCTTGCCACCGTTATTTTTGTCCCGTCTTTCTTAGTTCGCACCAGTTCTCCTTGCCAAGAACCCTTCTCGAAAAATACTTTTTGAATTACCTCAAAAGGTTGGGTCCATTCTGTTTGTAAAAGCTTGTGAATATTTTTTCCTATTGCTTGCGACTTCCGCCACCCGTAAAGCCACTTCGCCCCCAAATTCCAATAAGAAATTGCCCCATTCAAGTCTAGTACCGCGATCGTATCATTTGCCAAATTCAGCATTTGCGCTTGCTTTCGCAGAGTTTCCTCGGCTTGTTTTCGTCCTCTGGCATCGCGGCAAATTGCAATAAACAAATGTTGATTTGCCAGACGCATTTCGCTGATAGCTAACTCCATCGGAAACTTAGTTCCATCGTGGCGAATTCCAACTGTTTCTTGCTGGTAAGTCTTCAGCGTAGTATCTGGATGTAACACAAAATATTCGACCGAATAATCCCCCACGCTGTTGTATGGCTGCGGTTGAGCTATCAGTCGCCGCAGGTTAGAGCCAATTATTCGATCGGCTTTCTCGCCAAAAATCTTTTCTGCTGCCCTATTAAAAGACTCAATATTTCCCCGTGCGTCCAAAGTAATAATCCCGTCAGCCGCATTGTCTACCACAGCTTGAATGCGACTTTTACTTTCTTCCAAGCCGGCTTCCCGCTTCCTCAATTCCTTCTCTAAACCATCAAATAAATACCAGGAAGCCCCGGCGCCCAAACAGCCGAAAAGCAAACCACCAACTTGCACAAAATTAGTGAAATCTATCAAACCCCGTCTTTGCTGATCTAGAGCTTTCTGGTAGGCTTCGCCGGCATTAGCAAACACATTAATTTTTGCGCGAAGGTTATCCCTCCTCACTTTGCCTTGAGTGAACACCTCAATTATTTCCGGCGACTGCACGCTTGTTGCCGAACTGTCGAGCTTATTCAAAGTGTTTTGCAAGAAATTTATATGCTGTTCGGTACTTTTTTTTATATCTTCAAATCGCTGAGCTTGCACTTTGTTTTCTTGAACCATAACCTTGAGTTCAGCCAGCAGCGGAGGCAAACTCTTCTTGGCTTCTAAGTAGGGTGAGAGAAATGCGCGGCGCTTCGTCAACCCGTAACCTCGAATGCCCGTTTCCGCATCCACCACGAGGGTTAACAAGCGGTTAGTTTCCTGAAGTATTGCCCTATTAGTATCTGCTCGCTCTCTTATCTGTATGGTAATCTGCCGGAGGCGTGCAATTGCTAGCAGCGAAGCAAACAGAAAAATAATGGGGATAGCAACGATGATTGTTCCCCGCTGGCGAATTGGTCGGTCTGTCCATACAAAGTGGAGGCAGCGAGCGAGCAAATACTTCACGAATATTGAAGGAGAAAGTTTGCTGCCAGTATATCGCTTTTTGGCAGTTTAGGCTATGGATAAGTTTGTTTTGTTTGGTTTGACGATCGCCGGGGACTAACCGTGGAAACTAGATTAGACCCCTGCGATAGCTACCTGCTGACACTAACAGCAGATTTTTTGGCACGGTGTTTAAACGGAGGCACGGAGAAGGAAAGAACTTTTTTCGACACCGAGACAGCAGGCGAAGCAGAAAGGATCGTTTCTGCTTTACCTTCGTTTTCGCCTTCGGCTTCTGCTTTTAAACTAGAGTCTGTTTCGCAAGTGTTTGGAACACTTGTAACTACAGTAGTCCACCTGCCTGTAGCCGGATCGCGATAACAAGTAAAAGGGTTTATTTTTAGCGGTTGACTGCAAGGTTTAATCATGTAGATGCACTCCTTTGATTCTGAGAAATTGTGCATTGCTTTCAGCAGCAATGCTATCTCGCCCGTAGAAGCAGTATGAAGGCAAAAAGCAGAATTATGTTTCTGCGTCCAGAGACTTTTGAAACTTCCTGATTTCCTGTTAACTTTTGCCTTCTACTGCTTCGCGACCATAGCATTACTTTTACCAAATTGCCTTTCTGGAAGCAACCCCCCACCGCCTTAATTAGGTTGAGGTGGGAATTGTGAATGCAGCGAGGCCCCCGATCGTGCCTGCAGGACAATCTTGGAATAATATAGGTATTCTAGGCTGAAAAAAAATGCTACTGTGTGATCGACAACAGAGGTCGATCGCGATCGGTGTCACAATTAAAAAGGGAATGGGTAATTGGTAATGGGTAATTGGTAAGGGGAAAATTAGTAAGGGGGAAATTCTTCCATCTTTTGCTATTCGTTAAATCCGTTAAATCCGGCCCACAATTTCTGGAAAAATACCCACCCGTTAAATCCCTTAAATCCGCTACATTGCTAGTTACCCAACTTGCTTCTAACTAATATCAACTTTTGTCTTTAAATGAACAGTAAAAGTAGAGCCCACCTCCAACTCACTCTCCACAGTGATATCGCCGCCCATCATCTGGCAAAACAAGCGGCTAATGGCCAATCCTAAACCGGTGCCGCCGTACTTGCGAGTAGTCGAAGCGTCCCCTTGAATAAAAGGTTGAAACAAATTCTGTTGCTGTTCAGCCGACATTCCAATCCCCGTATCAGATACCTGCAAATACACCCAATCGCTATCGCCTGCTGGTTCGCGAGTCGCACTCAACAGCACCGTTCCACCTTCGGTAAACTTCAGGGCATTCGAGAGCAAATTGAACAGAATTTGCCGGACTTTAGTCAAATCTGCATACATCACTCCCAAATTTTCAGAGCAAGAAACTTGCAATTGATTGTGATTTTTTTCGACCAAAGGGTGCAAAGTTGCAACAACTTCTTCTATTAAATTACTGAGGTCAAATTTTTCTAAATAAAGCTCCATCCGACCTGCTTCTATCTTAGAAAGGTCTAAAATATCGTTAATTAAAGTCAGCAAGTGTTTGCCGGCGTTATAAATTTTTTGGGTATCGGGAATGATCTCTTCGAGTCCCGATTCCCGTGCTTCTTCTTGTAGCATTTCGCTGTAACCGATAATCGCGTTGAGCGGCGTCCGCAGCTCGTGGCTCATATTGGCTAAAAAAGTGCTTTTAGCTCTCGAAGCTGCTTCAGCTTTGTGTAAGGCTTCTTGCAAGGCTATTTCGGCTCTTTTGCGCTCGGCAATTTCGATGCGGAGCAGTTTATTGGCGGTGGTGAGTTGAGTGGTGCGCTGATCGACGGTCATTTCTAGCTGCGCTTTGGCTTTGGAGAGTGCTTCCTGAGCCCGCTGGCGCTCAAATCCTTCGATCGCCAGTGCTACCAAATTTGCCAAAGAATCAGCGAAGGTGCGCTCCTCCAGAGCCCACTGGCGGGGCGCGCCGATATGTTCGAGAGAGAGGATGCCCACGATCTGGCCACCGAGCCTAATTGCTACATTTAATATGGATGAATTCGGCTTGCTGGCATTTGGCAGCACACCGGAATGTTCGGCTAGGGAAGATGAGTGGGACAAATTTGTTTGTAGAGAGTTTTGAGTCTTTGTCGTAGGTTCTAAAGCATTGTCCGATCGCAAATTTTCGCCCGGTGCGTCGCCTTCAACATCTAAAATTGATAAATTTAAATCGCTTGCCGATATGGACTCCCGGTTCAAATGATTCTCTTGGGTGCGATCGTACACGTCGAGACAAACTAATTTGAGGTTGGGGATTTTAAACTTAGAATGATTAACCCCCTCGTTTTGATCAGGGGTAGTGGCCTCTGTATCGAGTGGCTCTGTTTGGTTGTGGGCGAGCACTCTCTCCGTAAAATTTAGCTGCTGATCGCTGGGGTAGCGATTTCCAAATCTTCCATGGTTGTAAAGCCAGACGCTGACTTTTTCCACATCCAAAGTCCGGGCAGCAGCCTCGGTAATTTCGCGAATTCCCACATTCAGCGCACCGCTGTTGAGAGTCCTCTGCCTACCTAGCTGCAACAAAGCCAAACTCTGGCGGCGGAGACGCTTTTCGCTCTCTTGGAGGGTTTGTTCTGCTTCCTTGCGCTGGGTGAGGTCGTACAAGGCGCACAATGCTGTCGGCTGCCCGTTAAACACCAGCGACTGAACCGAGATCATCGCCCAGAAAGCGGTGCCGTCTGATTTTTTACAGTGGATTTCGTAGTTTTGCAGGTATCCCTCTTTAGCAAGTGCCTCAAGTACCTTTGGGCGATCTGCGGGGTTGAAGTAAAAGTCTGGAGTGCAGCAGCCGATCAATTTTTCTAGGGGTATGTTCAGGAGAGAAGCCAATTGAGCGTTCGCATACATAATTAAGCCGTCACAGAGGCGAGAAACTAATATCGGCACGGGAGTTGCCGAGGCGATCGCCCGAAACTGCTCTTCGCTTGAACGCAGCGCCAACTGAGCTTTGCTCAGCAAGTGAGCTTCCATCGTATCTGAATGTTCGGTGGTAGTCTCCAGCAAAATTTCTAGGTCAACCTTTTCGCGCTTCAAGTTTTCAAGTTCCGCACTCAGCCGCTGAACGTCGAAAAGTAGCTGTTCTGTGGATGGTTCTTCCTGCATAGCAATTGAAAATTGGTAATTTTTAGTCGGTTCTGAAGTTTTTTAGGGTTTTGTGCTAGTTTAACTATGACTTATTGCGATTAACTTCAGCCACCCTCATCCTGGTTCTCGGACTTAGCCGGGGATTCCTGTTTACCTTTTTCGTTATTATTCCAATTCTAAGTGCAAGGAAGGCATCAGCCGCTGCAAGTTCTTCAGGGATTTTATCTGCCAGGGGATCTGTTTAGAGCCTTTGATGGCGATTTGAATATTTTTTTGCTGGCGGACTTTGATCACAAATTTTGAGACAATATTAATTCCAGAACTATTTAAAAATTCTAGCTTTCGCAAGTCTAGAGTAACGGTGTTTGGGCAGGAGTCAGCCACTTCGTTGAGCAGATCGACGATCGGTTCGTATTCTTCCGCCTGGCTGAGTCGGAACGAGCCGCTACAGGTGACTGTTTGCGTAGCGCGATCGTACTGGATCGTGTAATCTTTGGTCTGAATCTCCATACTTTTGTCAGTTGCCGGTTTTGAGTGGTAAAGGGGCTTGCCTGCGTGAGCGAGGATTGAGCTTCAGGCTAGCACGATCAAAATTCAGCCGTTTGCCCAATGCCGAATGCCTTGGCTTGTGTAACTTTTATTACATATAGTGCCAACTGTACCATTGCCACAGGGCAGTTATGAGTTATTTTAGGATTTATCAGTTGTGTGAGTTGTGATACCAGTTGGCAAAAAGAATGCAACTGTTGACTAGCTCCAAACCCTGATAGTCATCAGTCATTGCCAACCTAACATCTCAAATCTCAAATCTCAAATTGTATGAGTTGTGGGTTGACGAGAGCGGCTTTTGCTGATGATCCGAGCTATCAATTGGATTTTATTCTCAACTTGGTATTGACAAAATCCCCAAAACATGAGAGATATTTCACATCTGACACTGGAGTGAAGGGGAGAATATTTAATGGCAATTTCAGGAATTACAGAAAAGCTTTTGGCTGCTAAAAAAGCTCAAGGAATTAGTTTTGCAGATTTGGAAAAAGTTTTGGGGCGCGACGAAGTTTGGATTGCGGCGGTTCTTTATCGTCAAGCTACCGCATCAGAAGATGAAGCCGAGAAAATTGTCTCGGCTTTGGGGCTAGATAGCGAGACGGCTGCGGTTCTCTGTGAACCTTCCTTAAAAGGTTCTTTGGAATCCCCGGTTCCAGTTGACCCTCTGATTTATCGTTTCTATGAAATTATGCAGGTTTACGGGATGCCACTCAAAGCAGTGATTCACGAAAAATTTGGTGACGGGATTATGAGCGCGATCGACTTTACTATGGATGTCGAGAAAGAAGCAGACCCAAAAGGCGATCGAGTGAAAATAATTATGTCGGGAAAATTTTTGGAATACAAAAAATGGTAAGCCCGTGCGGCTTTATTTTCAAGTGAAAATGAAAAATTCAAATTTTCTCGAATGACTCGTGACTAATGACTAAAGCCTCAAAAGTGTTAACTTAGAAATAGAGATCGCGAAGCTTGACTGGCTTGGGTGTCCGATCGGGAAACCCTTCTAGGGCAAAGCTAAGGTCGCTCCCGCGGCAACTTCCCCAGTCGAAACAAGCAACCGCAACCGTAAATTAAGAGGCAAATATGTCAAAATATGACTCCCATCTCAGATGCTCCTTTTGCGGCAAGTCGCAAGAGTACGTCCGCAAGTTAATAGCTGGGCCCGGCGTATACATTTGCGATGAATGCGTGGAACTGTGCAATGAAATTTTAGAGGAGGAGTTCTTTGACTCCAGTAAAACAATTGGTCAACAGATTCCCCAATCAGAGGTGCGAGAGTCTCAGGGACAAGGAACCCGGCGCCCGGGTCGATCGAACAAATCGAAAATCGTTCTAGCTCAAATTCCGAAACCAACAGAGATTAAGCAGCATTTAGACAACCACGTCATCGGCCAGCATTCAGCAAAAAAAGTTCTTTCTGTAGCAGTTTACAACCACTACAAGCGCTTGAGCGTTGACCAAGCTAAAGATAGCGAGAAGTCTTCCCCTGACAGCGATGTAGAACTGCAAAAATCCAACATCCTGCTAGTCGGGCCCACAGGTTGTGGCAAAACTTTGTTAGCGCAAAGTTTGGCGCAAATGCTCGAAGTTCCGTTTGCAGTAGCGGATGCGACGACACTGACAGAAGCTGGATATGTCGGCGACGATGTAGAAAATATCTTGCTGCGGCTGTTGCAAATGTCAGATTTTGATGTTGAAGCGGCGCAACGTGGCATTATTTATATTGATGAAATTGACAAGATTGCTCGCAAAAGTGAAAACACTTCGATCACTAGGGATGTATCGGGAGAAGGAGTTCAGCAAGCGCTGCTAAAAATGTTGGAAGGAACAGTGGTTAACGTTCCCCCGCAAGGCGGCCGCAAACATCCTTACCAAGATTTTATTCAAGTTGACACTAGCAAAATTCTATTTATTTGTGGCGGTGCTTTTGTCGGTTTGGAAAAAATAGTTGAACAGCGTTTGGGTAAAAAATCTTTAGGCTTTATTCAGCCAACGGAAAGCGAAAGCAACTCGACTTTGCCGGGGAAAGACAAGCGGGCTGCTGATATTTTGCAGCAGGTACAGCCGGACGATTTAGTCAAGTTTGGTTTAATTCCTGAGTTTGTGGGGCGGATTCCGGTGGTAACGGTGATTTCGCCGCTGGATGAAGCAGCTTTGATGCAGATATTGACCGAGCCCCGGAATGCGCTGGTGAAGCAGTATCAAAAGCTGTTGAAGATGGACAGCGTGGAGTTGGAATTCCAGCCGGAAGCGCTACGGGCGATCGCCCAGGAGGCCTATCGACGCAAAACTGGCGCGAGAGCTCTTCGCAGCATTTTAGAGGAGTTAATGCTGGATGTGATGTACGAGTTGCCTTCTCGCAAGGATGTGGCTAACTGTATGATTACTCCTGAAATGGTCGAGAAGCGATCGACTGCTGAATTGCTGTGGCATCCCGCATGGCGGCAGCACGAAACTGCATAATTTGTAATCTGTAGGGTGCTTGTGGCGCACCCTACAAGCTTGGCAAATTTACTTTATGACAGTTAAAAAAATGTCAGTCAATGTAGCTAAAGCCAGTAAAAAATCGAGATTGTTAGTATCCAGTTTGCTGCCGAGGATTGCAATTTACAGCGCGGTTGTGGCTGGCATCATGGCGTCAGTTTACGATTTCCCACTCAATACGATCGTCCCGCCCCCGTCCCCGTCAAGGGGTAAGAATTTTTTTGAAGCCATACAATATATTTCAAGCATCAATAGAGCGCAGCAAGCTTACTATGCAGAATACGGTCAATTTAGCGATTCCATTGGAAAATTGGGTATTGGAATTAAAGAACAGACCAATAACTATAATTACACGATCGTTTCATCAATGGGCCCGGTTCAAACTTTGCACAATCACCGCAAACCAGCACAATTTGAAAGCGCGATCGCGATTGCGAAACCTAATGATATGAACACCGGGAAATCCTACACTGGCGCAGTGTTTGCTTTTAAAGAAAAGGGTGGCATAACAACTATTGCTGCCATTTGCGAGAGCGATCGAATTAATGCAAGTTATGCAGAAACTTGGAATCCGCCAACTTTTGACGGCAAAGAAATTCACTGCCAGCCCGGAACAACTATCTTAAGGTAAGACCTTGAAACTATTTTGCGCCACTCTTTCACCGTCTAAGTAAAATTCAAACTTCCACTTTCCCGGCTTGTCATCCTTTTGAAAATTGTACCAACACCAAGTATTTAATCGATCGCCCGTCGTTTTTAAATAAGATTGACTTTGGGCTGCCAATAGTCCTTGAGGGTTGACAACCTTACAATAACTTCTATATTCTCCTTCTGGCAAGTTAGCAGCACTTACAGCAAAATAGACTTTTTTGTTTTTCTTCAAAGACCAAACATTCCTAAGTTTCGTTGATTCTAATTCGTCAGTTAACATTACTTGAGTCTTAGGGTTTAATTTTTCTGAGTTGATTACTCGTTTGATATCTACTGCTGTTTGAGGTTCGGGAGATTTCCAAAAAAGCGGAATAAAAATAGCAGAAATTGCTGTTAATATTCCGACTGATATCAATACCGGTTTTAAGTTATTAGGCTGCTGAACTACTTCGAGGGGAATCAAAGCATTTAAGGCCACATCTGCGGAAGGATAACGGTGTTTGAAATTAGGTTCCACCATTTTTTGCAACCAGTCAAGAAATTCTGGAGTTAGCTGCGGCAAGCGAGGTTTAAAATTAATCCCCCCCGTATCGTCCATCAAGCTGCCAATTTCAGTAGAATGGATGCCGATTAGCAAGCAAATTAGCGTTGCGCCGAGACTATATAAATCCGATCCAACTGTTAGCTGCCGATTGAACATTTGTTCTGGCGGCATAAAGCCCAAAGTGCCTTTAACAACGCTGCTGGCGGCCACTTCTCCCCCGCCGATTCTAGCAAATCCAAAATCGACAAGGCTGACATTCAGACGATCATCCACCAAGATATTTTCCGGTTTTAAATCTCTGTGAATCACTGGCGGAACGCGGTTTTGCAAGTATTTGAGTATTTCTAAAACAGAGATAGCAATTTGTTTGGTTCGCTGCGGTGTTAGCTGGCGCAAAATAGCGAGAGAATCGGCATTTTTGTATTCCTGAATCATGCAGAAACCCGATGCAGTTTGGAAGGAATCTAAATAGCGGGGAATGTTGGGATGATCGAGTTCTCGCAAAATCTTAATTTCTTGTTCGCACGCTTGATATTGAGCCCAATTAGCGCCTGTTTGGGCAAATTGAAATTGTTTGACAGCGACGGAACGTTGGGTATTAATTTCGGTAGCGAGATAGGTAACTCTCCCGCCGGCGCGATTGTACCCGAGCTCGCAAGTTACTTGATAGCCGTAGTTAGAAAAGTCAGGAAAAGCGTTCATAAATTTGTAAAGTTTGTAGTAAGGACTTCAGTATTTAAAATTATTGAAGAATCCCAACAAAAGTTATTAGTAGGAACTGTTGATTATGGTTTAATCAAATATGGCTTGGATTTGCGGTAGCCAGCCATCATTCTGTTTCTTTTAAGAACAATCAAGTAAAGTAAGGGAATAGCGGTGACGAGGAGAGGGGCAGTCGCACTTGCTGCTAAAACTAAAACTTTTAATGGTTCGATCGAACCCATCTCATTTGCCAACCTTAAGTACCGTTGAAATACAGCTCCTAAACTGATGTAAAATCCAGCGGTTAGAAATGCGATTGCTACAGCATCTTTCTTAAAAAAACCTCTTTTAATCTGTTCGTAACTCCTGGCTTTAGCTAAGGTATAAACTACCTTAAAACAACCCAAATTAGTAACAAAAAGCACAAATATCACTGCTATACTTGTCGGTAAAGAAAAGACAATCAAAAGTCCACAAGCTACAAATGCCAGCATTGTCCAACTCCTACTATTCTCAAAACCACCTGAAGCACCAACTATAGCTGAGATCACAAAACCAACAAGTAAAGCGATTTCTTTACCCGTACTATTACCAAAACCACTACCAACAAGTGATAAAACAGTAGTCGCTGCCAGCAATATTGCTGTAATCCCTAAAGTGCCTCCTAAGATAGATTGAAACCAATTTACAGTTTTATTTCCTGTTGTATATATAGTCTTTTCTTTTTCTGTATAGAGCGTCTTTTCTGCTGCTGCAAAACCCGGAAGTAGGACAGCTATTAACGTGAAAAACATCGGTGGGTCCATCGGGTTGCTTAGCAGCCAACCGACGCAGATAAACACCAACATAAAACTCCCTCTATCTTTAAACAAATATGGCATTTTCTTGGGTTCTATAAGAGGAGCACTTTTAACTTGAATCTCAATTTTTTGGGTATCTGGATCGGAATTAACATGGAGTATCATCTGGCGATGATAAATTTTACTTGCTAGCAATTTGCTCGTATCTACCGTTATTTTGCACCTAACCTCATTGCCCTCAAATTTCTGCGGTTCAAAGGAGATGTAAGGGTGGTCGTAAGGAGTATGTGGCGGATCGTTCGGGTGCGGTGCTACTTCCCATCGACCTGCTAAAATTGTATCCGGAATAGGGTTGCTAACGGTAACGATTTGTGTTACTTTTTCTCCATATTCTGCGGCGATGAATTGAATGCGATCGCGCTCAATTCTCACTTTAGGCAAGCTGCTGACATCCAAAGATTCTAGCGCAGTTAAAGCATCCGCAGCCGATGGATATCTGTCTTGCAATCTCGGCGCTACCATCCTCTCCAACCAATTCATCCAACCCTGCTGCAATGGCGGTACTAAATGCCGGAAATGAATGCCATAATTGGCATCAACTAAATTACCGACATCCGCAGATTTCGTACCACTTAACAAGCAAATTAGTGTTATCCCCAAGCCGTAAAGGTCGGAGGCTTTTGTTAATTTCCTGTTAAACATTTGCTCCGGCGGCATGAATCCCATCGTGCCTTTGACAACGCTGCTAGCCGCGATATTTCTACCTCCTAGACGAGCAAAACCGAAGTCTACTAAATAAACATTGAGCTGGTCATCTATTAACAAGTTTTCGGGCTTAATGTCGCGGTGAATTATCGGCGGTTTTTGAGCTTGCAGGTCAACTAAAATATCTAAAGTTGCGATCGCAATTTGCTTGATATCGGGCACGGAAAAAGTCTGCGCGACAGCAGATTCGGCATTTTTGTATTCCTGCACCATGCAGAAACCACTGTCAGTTTGAAAAGAATCGAGATAGCGGGGAATGCCCGGAAAATCCAGTTTTTGCAGCACTTTAATTTCTTGTTCGTAAGCTTCGTATTCTGTCCAGCTAGCACCTAATTGGGCAAATTGAAATTGCTTAATTACAACGGATTTTTTTGTGTTAATTTTTGTGGCGAGATAGGTGACGCGACCGCCCAAACTGTTGTATCCGAGTTCGCGACTTATTTGATATCCATGTTTGGAAAAGTCAGGAAAAGCGTTCATAGGTAATTACTATGGTTGGTAGTAAGGACTTTAGTCCTGAAGCCGTTATCTTATAAGGACTAAAGTCCTTACTACGAACGAAACGATCGCTCCTACAAACATAACTTTTTTGAAAAAAGGCGGCAAGTGCGGTATGATGTGATTTCGCGATCGGTTCTAGCGGGGAGCAGCCGTTAGAGGAAACGGGGAAAGTTCGGTGCAAGTCCGGCGCTGTCCCGCAACTGTAATGAAACCCTTGGGGTTTCTCAAGTCAGAATGCCCGCCGATATCTAACTCACTTTTGAACGCATCTGCGAGGTACGGATGATGGATGGAATTAACACGGCTGTACGCACAAAGCACAGTCTATTTGTTTGCACTGCTTGCGCTAGTGTTTGGAAAAACGGCAAGCGAGAAGGCAAAAGCGGCGGTCAACAATTCATGGAAAATTTGTCGCAACTCGCTAAAGATTGGGAGTTTTCTGATAAGTTTGAGATTCAAGAGGTGGAGTGCATGAGTGCTTGCAGTCACTCTTGTGCGGTGTGTTTTGCTGCTGTTGGAAAGTACACTTATCTGTTTGGCGATTTACCAGCAAATGACTCGGAAAGCGTCGAGGCGGTACTTGAATGCGCTGGTCAATACTATGCTAAACCCGACGGTTTGTTGCCTTGGTCTGAGCGTCCTCAAGCTCTGAAAAAAGGCGTTTTAGCAAAGATTCCACCCCTGGGAAACTAGAGCATTTCTCGTTACCATGCTCTGCCCATTGGTGACAACTAATGCCACCAATCCGCCAGGGACTTAAGTGCCTGGCTAATAGCGAAAGTCCTCTAAAGAGGACTGAGAATAAAAATTTTAAACTCATTAGTTTTCTTGAGAGGACTTTCGCTTTGAGGCAGGGGTTTAAACCCCTGCCGGACTGTCGGTTTAACGAGTTTCCTGTCAGCAATTGACTGACCCAAAATTGAAAGATATTCAATCACACAACAACAAAATTATCAATGCACAAAATTCCTGTTACTGTCATCACTGGTTTTCTCGGTAGCGGCAAAACTACCTTAATTCGCCACTTATTGCAAAATAATCAAGGTCGCCGCATTGCTGTTCTGGTTAACGAATTTGGCGAAATCGGAATTGACGGAGAACTGCTGCGCGATTGCCAAGTTTGCGACGAAGAAGAAACTGTAAGCAGCAATATTGTTGAACTAACAAATGGTTGTCTTTGCTGCACTGTTCAAGAGGAATTCTTGCCGACTATGCAGGAATTGTTGAAGCGCAGAGAACAAATTGATTGTATTTTAATTGAGACTTCGGGCCTCGCACTTCCTAAACCTTTGATTCAAGCTTTTCGCTGGCCGGAAATTCGGACGGGTGCTACAGTGGACGGTGTTGTTGCTGTTGTCGATTGCGAAGCTATTGCTAGCGGTTCTTTTGTCGGTGATATCGATGCTTTGATGGCACAGCGGCAGGCTGATGATAGTTTAGATCACGAAACTCCGATCGAGGAATTGTTTGAAGACCAGTTAGCCTGTGCCGATATGGTACTTTTAACGAAGGTCGATCGCGTAGATGCGGAAACTCACAAGAAAGTCCAAAGCTGGTTGCAGCAAGAGTTACGTCCGAGTGTGAAAATTGTACCCTGCAAAGGTGGCGAAATTAACCCTGATGTGCTCATGGGATTTAATGCCGCGGTTGAGGATGATTTGGAGTCTCGCCCCAGTCACCACGACACTGAGGAGGAACATGAACATGATGATGATATTAACTCGACTTACTTTATTGCCGATCGCGAATTTGAACCTGAAGCATTAGTGAAAAAACTGCAATCCTTGATGCAGCAGGAGGAAATCTATCGGATTAAAGGGTTTGTGGCGGTTCCCAAGAAACCGATGAGGATGGTGTTGCAAGGTGTGGGCTCGCGGATAGAATATTTTTACGATCGTCCTTGGCAACCTTCCGAACTCCGGCAAACCAAATTAGTGCTGATCGGTCGAGAGTTAGAGCGCGATCGAATTGCAGCTATGATTAACAACTAATTGTCATTTGAGAGGGGCGGGTTGATGGATATTTTGAATTGCAGCAAATATTATTGGCAAAACTCGCTCCTCCAAGCTCTGACGAACAATTAATTAACATTATTTAATATTGTGACCACTGCCAGCAAGTCTGGTGTAAAATAGCGATAATGGTTATCATTGTACAAAAATCGAGGTCAAGTATGGTGACTGCTGGGGCGATCGAATCAGTTCCTGTTACTGTTCTCACAGGCTATCTGGGTGCAGGCAAAACTACGCTACTGAACCGCATTTTAACACAGGAACATGGCAAAAAAGTTGCAGTCATCGTCAACGAATTTGGCGAAGTAGGCATCGACAACCAACTGATAATTGATGCCGACGAAGAAATTTTTGAGATGAACAACGGCTGCATTTGCTGTACAGTCCGAGGTGATTTAATTCGGATTATCGGTAACTTAATGAAGCGGCGCGACAAATTCGACCACATAGTTATCGAAACCACAGGTTTAGCCGACCCCGCGCCCGTAATTCAAACATTTTTTGTAGACGAAGATATGCGGGACACATTACTGCTAGATGCAGTTGTCACGGTAGTCGATGCCAAGCACATCTGGCAGCACTGGGATGCAGACGAAGCTCAAGAACAAATTGCCTTCGCAGATGTAGTTTTACTAAACAAAACAGATTTAGTAACTGACGAAGAATTGGCAGAATTAGAAAAGCGAATTCGTGCAATGAATGCAATGGCCAAAATTCACCGCACCCGCAACGCTGAATTAGCAATGGATGCTTTGTTGGGCGTTAAAGCATTTGATTTGAACCGGGCATTAGAAATCGAACCCGACTTTTTGGGCGAACACACTCACGAACACGACGAAACAGTTACTTCCGTAGCAATAGTCGAATCCGGTGCTATTGATGGCAACAAATTTAGCGATTGGATCGGCGAATTGTTGCGAACTCAAGGCCCGAATATCTTTCGGACAAAAGGCATTTTGAATATGGCTGGACAAAACAACAGATTTGTTTTTCAAGGAGTGCATATGCTGTTCGATGGCAGACCGGATAGACCTTGGAAAGCTACAGAAACTCCGAAAAACGAACTCGTATTCATTGGTCGCAACTTAAATGAAAATCAATTGAAAGAGGATTTTCGGAAATGTCTGGTTTAACTGGCATATTGAAGCATTTTTAATCAGCCTTTTAGGAACAGGCAAGATGCCTGTTCCACAGGAATAAAATTCATTTATTGTGGAATGGAACAGGCATCTTGCCTGTTCCACAGGAAGAAAATTCATCTCTTGTGGAACGGGCATCTTGCCCGTTCTTAAGAATAGTGCAACATCTCAGATTCAATAAATATGGTTAACAAAAAGACAAATAAAAGTGAACTAACCCTGCAATTTCACGCTAAAGAAATGCTGTCTGACTACGTAACTGCTGTTACTTGGTCGCCGGACGGCAAAACTTTAGCAGTCTGTTCTGGTGCGGGCGAAGTGATGCTGGTGGCAGTAGGGGCAGTTAATGAATTGTCCTTGCAAAGGCTACAAACTGCCACGGGTAAATCAGCCGATTGCTTGTCTTTTTCCCGCGACAGTCAATTCCTAGCTGCTGGCGGACAAGATGGAAAAGTGCGAATTTGGCGCGTTAATTCTGGGGAATTAATTGCTGATTTGGACAACCAGCGTGTCTGGGTTGATAAGTTAGCTTGGAGTCCCAACTGCAACCAGTTAGCTTTCAGTATGGGCCGCTACGTTCAAGTCTGGAATGTTGAGGATAATGTTGTTGAAGTAACGCTGAATTTCGAGTCATCATCTATCCTCGATTTAGCATGGCATCCGATGGTTCAATATCTGGCAGTTAGCGGCTATCAAGGCGTCAAAGTTTGGCATGGCGAAGACTGGGACGAAGACCCGGAAATTTTATCAGTACCCTCTGCAACCGGTGCAATTGCTTGGTCGCCACAAGGAGAATATTTAGCTTGTGGCAATATGGACAATACTCTAATTGTTAATGAATGGGGCAATTTTGAACCGTGGGTAATGCAGGGTTTTCCGGGGAAAGTTCGGGAGTTAGCTTGGTCGGATAAAACTAATTCTTTGGGTGCACCTTTGTTAGCTGCTTCGAGTTCTCAAGGCATTTCTGTCTGGGAAAGAGACGCTGATGAAAGTGTCGGTTGGGATTCTTGGGCGTTAGAGGTGCATGAAAATGTGGTAAATGCGATCGCCTTTCAACCTAGCACATTTTTATTAGCTTCCGCAGCGGCAGACGGTCAAGTTTGTTTGTGGTACGAAGCAGAACAATTGCTGCAAATTCTAGAAGGTGCAGAGGGCGGTTTTTCCTGTCTCGCATGGCATCCCGAAGGCCAGTTTCTCGCCGCTGGCGGATGCGGTGGCGAATTGCTGGTTTGGTCAAAGTCTATGCGCGGCCAAGGCTTCGGGCGGCGCTAAGTTGGCATAACGGGCGCACCAGTTTGACCAAAACATAAAAATTGAAAACTTGGTCTTGACAAAATGCTAGATTACAATACCATTTTAGTGGCTGAACTATCCTCCAAGGCGATCGACAATTATGACCCAACAGCAATTTCTCGAACAACTCAACACTATTCTCGACCAAAACCACTTGCTGAAACACCCGTTCTACCAAATGTGGAACGAAGGTAAACTCGACCTCGCAATGCTGCAAGAGTACGCCAAAGAATATTATCTGCAAGTCCACAACTTCCCCACCTACGTCAGCGCTACGCACGCCGCCTGTGACGACATCAAAATTCGTCAAATGCTCCTCGAAAACCTGATAGAAGAAGAGAGAGGCGCTGCTAATCACCCTGAACTGTGGCTGCGCTTTGCCGAAGGTTTGGGTTTAGACAGAAATGCAGTTATCGATCACGAACACTTAGAAAAAACCAGCGAATCCGTTCGCATTCTCAAAGACTTAGCGCGCAGCGAATCGCCCGTCACAGGTTTAGCAGCCCTTTACGCTTACGAAGCGCAAATCCCCGAAGTTTCTACAACCAAAATCGCTGGTTTGAAGGAATTTTACGGCATCGATTCCGAATCTGCTTTGTCTTTCTTTAAAGTCCACGAAAAAGCCGACGAGTTCCACTCGGAAGCTACCCGCGAAGCGCTGTTAGAACTTTGCCAAACTGAAGAAGCAAAACAGGAAGCGCTGTTAGCCACCGAGAAAGCAACTTTTGCTATCAACTTACTGCTTGATGGCGTTTACGAAGCTTATTGTCAAGCTAAGTAAGCTGTACTGGACGCAGAATCTCTATATGTAGCCCTTGTAGGGAAACAGCAATGCCCATAGGTGTCAACTTAAACCGAAAGTCCGCCAGTCAGCCCGTCAGTCCGCCAGGGAATGAATTCCCTGTCTAATAGCTAAAGTCCTCGCTATGAGGACTAATGAGTTGAAAATTCTTTTCTTCAGTCCTCTTAAGAGGACTTTAGCTTTGAGGCAGGGGTTTCAACCCTTGCTGGACTATGGGTTATATCTTAAGTTGACACCAATGGGCATTACCGTGTTCCTACGGGAAAATTTTTCGTAAGTAAGCGTAAAAAACCCACAACAAATAGAGTGTGTGCATCCAAGAGAGTTATCCTCTCTTTCTTGTCAAAATTCCTTGACTGGGACTGAACAATAAAGCCCCTAAAAATAACCCAAAAATAACTAATACAATTGCCGCCCCAGACGGCATATTAAAATAATAGCTGAGATACATACCACTCACGCTAGCTGTAATCCCAAGAATTGCTCCTAATCCCATCATTAAATGTAGCTCTTTTACCAACAAATACGCCGTTATTCCCGGCCCGATTAATAGCGAAATTACTAACAGCGCTCCCACAGTTTGCAAACTCGCAACAATCGTCAGCGTAATCGCCGAAATCATCCCGAAATAAATCCAGTTTACAGGCAAACCGCACGCTTGCGCCCCCAGGGGGTCAAAAGTATAAAATAGCAGTTCTTTATAAAAGATTTTAACCGTCGCCAAAATAATCAAAGTAATGACAAAAGTCTGCTGCACGTCCGCAGGCGCAACTGACAAGATATTCCCGAACAGAAACCCGTCTAAGTCTAATTTTGTTGTCCGCAATAAGCTAATCAAGGTGACGCTAATGGCTAAAAATGTAGATAAAATTAATGCCATGACTGCATCAATTTTTAGGCGCGATTGCGATTGAATCCACGCCATAATCACGGCGCTGATAATTCCCGATATAAAGGCGCCGATCGAAATATTGAAACCTAAAGAAAAAGCTACGGGCAATCCTGCTAATACTGAATGGGCAATCATGTCAACCATCATTCCCATTTGCTGTACAATTAAGTAGGAGCCGACAACGGCGCAGAGAATTCCTAGCAAAACGCCGACGGCGATCGCATTTCGCATGAACTCGAATTTTAGCGGCTCAATTAGTAGGTTTAACATTGAATTACGTCAATAATAGGATTTTTTCAACCACCTTCAATTGCACAGGCGGGACGCCCGTGCCACTATCAATTGCACAGGCGGGACGCCCGTGCCACTATCAATTGCACAGGCGGGACGCCCGTGCCACTATCAATTTTAAAGATAAATCTTTTTTGGCTTACGCGGAAACTAAACTTAAATCGTATCCATAGGCTTTTTGAATATTGGCTGCGGTGAGCACTTCCCGGCAGGTACCACTTGCAATTAACTGCTTATTTAGCAATAATAAATTGTCGTACTGTTTTAAAGTTTCGCCTAAATCGTGGCTGATTACTAGCAATGTTTTATTTTCGGCTTTGAGCTCTGCAAAAATATTGAAAATAATTTCTTCAGTTGCTTTGTCGATCGCGTTAAAAGGTTCGTCGAAAAAAAATAAATCGGCTTGTTGGGCGATCGACCTTGCTAAGAAAATCCGCTGCTGCTGTCCGCCAGACAGTTCGCCAATTTGCCGATCGCGCAAATCCCACATTCCTACCCGCAGCAAAGCAGCTTTGACCAATTCTTGGGACTGCTTCGAGGGAGTGCGAAACCAACCAGTCTGAACGGTTCGCGCCATCATCACCGCATTCCACACCGTAATCGGATAATCCCAGTCAATTTGTGATCGCTGCGGCACATAAGCCACCCGCGACAACTGTTCCTTCAGCAGCCGCCCCTGATATTTGACCAAACCGCGACAGGTGGGTATCAATCCCAGCATCGCTTTCACCATCGTGCTTTTCCCCGCGCCGTTGGGGCCGAACACGCCAGTTAATTGTCCGGGATCTAACTGGAAATTCACGCTGTTGAGGGCCGCAATTCCGCGATAATTGACAGCCAAGTCTTGCACTTCTAGCATAATTAGAGATTTTGAGAACGATTCTTGTTCGTAGCTACTACAATAGGATAACTCGAAAAAGCAATAATGATTATCGTTCCAAAGGTGAAAATGTTAAAGAACTTGGCTGGAAAAACCCGCAGATTGTGGGGTACGGCTGTTTTGGCAATTGGTTGCGGAGTGGTTGCGTGCAGTGGAGCACAGAACGCAAGTAATGGAGTGCCAGAGAGTCCCGCCGCAACTCAAACTCCAGCCAGTCAGGCCGCCAACTTGCCCAAAGTCGTGGCCACGACTGGCGTTATCTGCAACCTAACTAAAGAAATCGCTCAAAGTTCGATCGACACCACCTGTCTAATCAAGCCGGGAGACGACCCCCACGCCTATCAAACCAAGCCGGAAGACCGCAAAGCGATTGAAACAGCAAATCTGATTTTATACGGCGGCTACAACCACGAACCCAGCATCATTAAGTTAATTCAATCCAGCAGTAATTCCGCGCCCAAAATCGCCGTCCACGAACTCGCCGTTCCCAAACCGCTGATGGGCAAAGACGAGCACGAACACGGTGAAGAGAAAGGGGAAAACCAATCTCATGCAGAAGGCGAAAAAGTCCCTGACCCTCACGTTTGGCATAACCCTCAAAATGGCATCCGTATGGTAGAAACAATTCGCGATGAATTGATCAAAGTTTCCCCCAACAATGCTCAAATTTATACAAAAAATGCAGCCAGCTTAACAGATGAGTTGCAAAAAATAGATACTTGGATTAAAGCTCAAATTGCGACTATTCCAGCCCAAAAACGCAAGTTAGTAACAACTCACGATGCTCTGAGTTACTATGCCGATGCTTACGGTTTGGAGATGGCTGGAGCTTTGCAGGGTGTGACGACAGAGGAACAGCCCACCGCCGCAAGAATTGCCGAATTGTCCTCAGAAATTAAGACCACAGGAGTGCCGACAATTTTTGCAGAAACTACAACTAATCCGAAGTTGATGGAGACTGTGGCGAGGGAGGCAAATGTCAAAATTTGGGACAAAGAACTTTACAGCGACGAGTTGGGCGGCCCGGGCACCGATGCTGATACATATCAGGGAATGCTGAAAACTAATACTTGCGCGATTATTTCTGGCCTCGGCGGTAATTGTACTTCCTTTGCCGGAGAAACTGCACCAACTCCCAAACCATAGAATTTTCTAAAGTTCGCCTACTACCAAGAACCTTACATTTTCTGGGTAAGCAGCAAAATGCAGCGCTCGCAATCGCAGGGGTTTTCGATTGCAAACGCAGCGTTTGCTGCGATGACTTTAAGGTGAATTTTGCTCCTCGGTACTGGGGGGTTTTTGACCAATTCCCAATTGCTTCTTAGAGGATTTTAAGTCTTTCCAAAGCATCTTAATATCTTTATAAGCTTTCTCAGCGCTAATTTTCCCCCCTGTTTCCAGCGAGCAAATATAAGTTATTTTTTGAGCAAACTCCTGCAAGTTGGCATTAAACGCCAAGTTTTCTGGCGTGAAATCACCGTAGTAGCGATTGCGAGGATGTAAAAAATCTTCCCGCTCTTTCATTGCCCCCTCCTAATTAAACTTTTGGTATTCAACTTTTGGTTCGGTCTCTGCTGTTAATAGCACTATTTGTACTCTGTATCGCGGCGCCAACTTGCTTCTATTGTATTGCGTAAGTAGCAATTGTGCTTTTTCGCTCTGTATTTAGTCTATTAATGCAGTCTTAACCTTAAGTTAGCTTTATTTTAACTTTTCTTTAACCTAAAAGCACAAAAAATGGGAAATGCGCGCTTCGCATCTCCCTTAAGATATATTTGGCAGTTGGTGATTAACCTTTTCTGAAGCCGAATATTTATTTGTGGCACTCGCAGCCTGTGTGGCCGCAGCCTTGGCCGTTGGGGTGCCCGTCAGCGCAAGCACTGGAACAGTATGTTTTGCCGTCTTTTTCAATGGCTTCGCTGGGGCTGACAACGCACGAGCATGAAGGACAGGCACATTTTGTTTGGGTGGCAGTAGTCATTTTACATTCTCCTGGTGGGGTTGTTTGTCTATACTAATATATGAACACATATTCAGATATAAGTCAAGGGAGTGTAAAAGTTTTGTTACAAAAGCTTTGCCGATCGCACTAAAATGAAAATGAGAATTAAAATTAGCCGGGAAAAGATGTCACCCAACTCTGCTGTTAATGGAGCGATAAGTCAGCCTCACCAAGAAAACGATACACCAATGTGCGATCGACCGCACCTAGTTGACAGTGTACGGGCCGGGGACATCCAAACACAAGTTCTCAACACCGCAAAAGCTCAGCGGATGGCTGAGTTTTTCAGTCTTTTGGGAGATGCGAATCGCCTGCGGCTGCTGTCGGTTTTGGCAAAACAAGAACTGTGCGTGTGTGACTTGGCTGCGGCGTTGAGTATGAGCGAGTCAGCAGTATCGCATCAGTTGCGGGCATTGCGGGCGATGCGGTTGGTAAGTTACCGCAAGGTTGGGAGACAAGTTTTTTATAGTTTACTCGATCGCCACGTTTTTGAACTTTACCAAGCAGTCGCCGAACACTTAGACGAAGAATAATCTTTTGGGCGTTGGGCAGTGGGCATTGGGCATTGGGCATTGGGCATTGGGCAGTGGGCATTGCTAATCGATTTAAAATTTTGTAGGGGCGGCTTTTACCAATTATTTTGGTTTAAGACCACTAATCTCGTAAACCCGCCCTCACCAAACTCAATATCAATCTTTGACGGTGTGGCCCGTAGCAACAACCGCCTGTGAAATTGACTCTTCAGAAGCTTGAGCTTCAACTGTAACAGTCTTAGCTGCGACATCCACATTGACAGTAGCATCGGAGTCAACAGTTTTGATGGCTTTGGTAATTGTATCAGCGCAGCCAGAGCAGACGATCGAGGGAACGTTAAGTAGTATTGCCATAATTAAGCAAATTTTCGTAGATGACAGTATTATTTTTTATTTTAATCTAAATTCGTGAAACACGCGCTTTCCCCGATTCCGGCAGGGGCTTAAACCCCTGCCTCAAAGCTCAATTCGGTTAAAACCGACTGTAGAGTTTGACGTTAAAAGTTATAGATTATTTCCTACCAATATCACTTCCAACTTAATACCTCTGAAGGCACATTAATCTCCGGTATGCAGCGGCCAACGGCGGCGGCTACAGGGCGCAAACTAACAACTAAATCTACCATATCGGGCAAAGAAAGAGCTTGCCGCGCGTCAGAAACCGATTTTTCCGGTTGCGGGTGACACTCAATAATTAATCCGTCTGCACCGCAAGCAACCGCTGCTTTGGCTAGTGGTGCGACTAATTCTCGCTTGCCGACGGCGTGAGAAGGGTCTACAATTACTGGCAAATGAGTTAACTGTTTCAGCGCTGCGACTGCACCTAAATCTAATACATTCCGGGTGTAATTGTCGAAGCTGCGGATGCCTCTTTCGCACAGAACTACATGAGGATTTCCGTGACTGAGAATGTATTCGGCGGCCATCACAAATTCTTCGATTGTGGCTGACAAGCCACGTTTTAGCAGGACTGGTTTTCCGGCTTGACCGATCGCCTTTAGTAACTCGAAGTTTTGCATATTCCGGCTGCCTAGTTGCAGCATATCAGCATAGGTGACAACTGGCTCGATTTGGGCGATCGACATTACCTCTGTCACCACGGGCAAACCGTAACGCCGGCTGACATCAGCTAAAATTTCCAGTCCCTCAATTCCCATCCCTTGGAAAGCATAGGGAGAAGTGCGGGGTTTGTAGACTCCGCCTCGCAAAGCTTGCACGGATGCGGCGGATAGTTGGCGGGCGACTGTTTCCATTTGTGCGGAACTTTCTACGGTACAGGGGCCACCGATGATTAATAATTCTGTGCCGCCGACTGAGACTGTTTCTGAGAGTTTGACAATTGTTTGGTGTTCGGGATGAGATTTGGTTACGAGTTTGGCTTCTAACATGAGGGTATTTTCCTAGAAATTTAAGTGGGTGGTTGACAATAAAAAACCCGGAACTTTTAAGGAGTTCCGGGTTGGTGCGAAAAGACAGCACGACAATTTACCCAGAACTCCTGTGGGGCCAAAAATAAAAGCTGTAGTACCAGTTACTGAATAATGTCATTGCTGTTTTCGCTTGTGCTCGATTGGTTGTTGGGGAAAGAAGTAGAAAAAACAAAACCGCAGGTGTTAATCTGCGGTTCGCCCGGATGTTCACAGTGAATTACCAATTCACTCCGGGCGAACTTGGCTGCACCAAAAATAAAAATTGCTGTGGGCTGTGAACATAGCTAAAGTGCTGCAATTTGTGGATTAAACACCATACTATTCGACAAGCTAGCACAGGGAGACTGGGATGTCAAGTTATTTTTGGCAAAAGATTTGTAAATGCCGCGGCGGTTGGAAACCGCGGCTACAAAGACGAAACCTGCCTCCGCAGGTTGGGACATTCACATTTACCAGTCCACGTAGGTGAACTTTGTTTGTGTAGTAGCGGTTTCTAACCGCCGAAAATTGTCGAAAATTAACTACTTATGGTTGAATGAAAATACCGATCGCATTATGAACTCTAGCCGCCGTTGACGGAGGTCGATCGAGCAAACTACCTCCCAAATACAAACTCGTCGAACTTCCCCCATCCAAATTTAAAGCCTCCACAGCACCCATTTGCTGCAATATCTGCGCCAGTTCTGCGAAATTTGGCCCCGCCCCGCCCGCACGATTGTGCACCGCTACAATCAGCAAATTCCCCGCAGCATTTCGCCCGATCGCACTTCTAATTGCTGTCTGTCTAACATAGGCATCGCTAAACCCTTCCGCCCTAGCATCCAGCACAACTTGACTGTTTTGTACCAACACCGGTCCGCCGCCGAGAATGTACGGAAAACGGTTAAAATCAGCAGGAAAAGTGTTAGTTTCTAAACGCAATAAAGTGCCGATAGAGAGTTCAGATGCAGGGAACAAATCGGCACGCAAAGCCAAAATATAACCGTTAGCTGGAATGGGAAAAGTTGTTATTCCCACCGCACCTGCGGGGGATTGGCTGACAACTCTATCGTCCGCAACTGTCACAACTATTTCATTGCCAGACAACGGAGTATAAGTTGTTCCCCAATCAGAATTGTAGCGACCGATTCCCGGTTGTACGTAGGCACTATTGAGATGAGAAACAGGCAAAAATTGATTGGCCGGAGTGATCAAAATTTCTTGCAAAGTTAAACGATCGATCGCAAATTCTCCCCGATCGTTCCAGGCGATCGCCCCCCGGTTCAAAATCGGCCCGGAAAGCCATTTATTGTCACGCCGAATTGCCCCTAAAGCTAAGCGATTAATTCGATTGAAAAAACCTGCATTAATTGCCGCAGCAGCACCCGACACTTCTGCAGTTTGCAATAAAGGTGCAGTGCTTTGCTCGGCAGGCGGATTGCTGAGAATTGGTCGAATTTTTACACCGGATTGACGCGGATTAACTTCTAACCAAACTACTGGAAAACGAGCAGTTCCTAAATTTTGATACTGCTGCCGCCACTGCACACCGGGCGCCCAAACAATGTTTTTTTCTACTAACGAATCTGGCCGAATGTCGATAACTAATCGATTGGGATTTCCCAGGCTGAAAACTTGCGGCCGCCAACCTAAAGGAATCTTCACTTTGACTTTGGTTCGATCGCCGTCAGGTTCGACTTTTAGTGATAGCAATTGTTTGCTGGTTTGAAAAGTGTCCTGAAGTAACGCCGGATCGACTTTGGCATCGATCGCGATCGACCATTCTTGACCGGCGATCGGCGCTGCGGGCGTTATTTGCAGCGGGAGAGCGGGTTTGGTAGGGTCGTCTGGTGTTTCGAGGTTTGGCGCTGCGCGGAGGTTGGGCAGTGGGATAGCGGGCTTTGTGGGGTCGTCCGGGGGGTTGGGTGTGGGTGTCGGCGACGGGATTGGTTTATTGACAAAGTTAACTTGCCAAGGAGTTGGTCGATCGAGATCTACTACAATGCGATCGCCCGATTCTATTTCTGCTTGCCGAATTCCGGTAACACTTGCACTTTGAGAAGTAATTTTTAGAATATTCCCATCAGCAGATATCTCCCAGCCCGCAAGTCTAGCAAAATCGGTAACATCTAAGTAACGATAGGGTCCCGTTGCCCGCGCTGCTAAGCTTTGAGCACCAGTTAAAGATACCGAAAACCACTGCACCGGTTGTTTGGTACTGTCGGCGCTGCTAAGCAAATCCACTCCCGCACTTTGCATCAATCCAACATCAGCAATCCAAGTTCGGAAATTCCCAGAAGTGCTGTTTGCCGGCTGCTGAGTCCAAGCTAGGGGCAGAATGCGGCCGTTTAGAGAAACTTGGCGGCCTTGTCTAATTATCGAAGATGGCGGTACAGATTGAGCCAAAAGCCTATATTCCGACAGGGAATGAATTCCCTCTCTCATAGCTGAAGTTCTCTCAAAAGAACTATCGCTCAATATTTCAGTCGGTTTTAACCGACTTTCGCTATCAGCCAGGGAATTCATTCCCTGGCGGGCTCTCGAAGCATCAATCCGCCCACCCATCTCCCCCTGTTGTGCTCTTCCGGGTTGATTCCAGAGCAAAGACGGGACGATCGCCAGTCCGGGTAAAATCGAGACTGACAATATTAGACGCCAATAGAAAAAATTACGTTTCACAGCTTACAACTCACAATTTCACTTCTAAACGCATGGGGATTTAGAAACCCGGACAATCCGTATGTCTCTTCTTACTAAATCCGATATTTTTGGCGATCGCACTAATTGCGCTCAAGCCCTACTAAAAACTGCTCACCCCGGAATAGAAATCACAAACTCCGAACCCTGGCCCAAAGAAGAATTCACGAGTAACGTACCTCCATGTTTTTCTACAACAATTTGGTGGGCTATAGACAATCCTAATCCAGTTCCTTGACCCACGGGTTTGGTTGTGAATAAGTGGTTAAAGATGTTTTCCTTGACTTCGGCTGACATCCCCACTCCATTATCCTTAATGCGAATCAAAACCTGATTGTTGTCTTCGCTCAGAGCAGTTTGAACCGTGATTTGATTAGGTAAGGCTTTAATTTCACTAAAACTCCGCCCCTTATTTGACTCCTCCAGAGCGTCAATGGCATTAGCCAGTATGTTCATAAATACCTGGTTCAACTGTCCGGGAAAGCATTTCACTAGGGGCAAGTTACCATACTCTTTCACAACTTCAATGGCAGGGCGGAACTCGCTGGCTTTTAAACGGTGCTTGAGAATTAGCAGAGTGCTTTCAAGTCCATCATGAATATTGAAAGAAACTGGTCGATCGCTATCAGCCCTGGAAAACGTTCTCAAACTCGTACTGATATTGCGAATGCGCTCGACTCCCTCCTTCATTGAGCTAATCAATTTGGGCAAATCTTCTCGCAAATACTCCAAGTCTATATCCTCAATTTCTGTTTCAATTTCCCCTCCCGGATTGGGAAATTTTTCTTGATACAAATCAATCAAATTGAATAAATCCCCCACGTATTCTTGAGCCGGTTGCAAGTTGCCGGCGATAAAGCCTACGGGATTGTTAATTTCGTGGGCTACACCTGCGACTAAATTTCCCAGAGCAGACATCTTTTCTCCCTGCACCAATTGCAGTTGCATCTGTTTGAGATCCTGGATAGACTGCTCCAGTTTTTGGGCATAATCCTGAGATTGTTGATAAAGCTGTTGAGATTGTTGATACAATCGGGCGTTTTCCAGCGAGATGGCAGCTTGCGAGCAGAGGATGTTGAGGAGGGCGACGCGATCGCCAGTGAATGCCCCTGTCGTCAGATTATTTTCCAAATACAGAATTGCCATCATTTTGCCTTGATGGATAATCGGAGTACAGAGGATGCTCTTAGGTTGGTGCTGCTTGATATAGGGGTCAGAAGTAAATATTAATTCAGTCTTGACATCATCGAAAACTAGGGTTTTATTGCTACGTTTAACGTAATTAATCACAGTCTGGGGAATAGATTCGCTCTCCTCAATCCCAATAGTTTCTTGCAGAAGACAGCCTTGGCGATCGCTACAGTGGACGGCGATTTTCCAGTTGTCCTCTTCTTTCAAAATCAATACTCCTGTTTGAGCGCCTGCATTCTGAATCGCTACTTCCATAAGGGTAGTGAGCAATTGTTCCAGCTTAATTTCGCTAGACAAAGCTTGATAAGCTTTGATAACAGTTGGTAAATCTATTACTGTGGTACTCGTACTTCCAGCAATTGTTTGGCGATGACTAGAAATTAATGAAGTCTCATGGGAGGTAGTACCTTTCTCGAACGAACCAGCATTTTCCTGTTTGAAGATAGGAGCAAGAAGTTCGGGATAGCGTTGTTCTAAATCGTCGATTTTTGCTTTCGCTCCCCAACGAGCATAAGCATAGTAAGCATCTCTTAGATATACCTGGCCAAGTTTTTCTTTCCCCCATGCCATGTAGAATTTAGCAGCCAATTCATTCGCCAGAGCTTCTTCGTTGAGATAATCGTTTTCTTTAGCAAGAACAATAGCGCGATCGTAATTCTCCATCGCCTGCACATTTTCACCCAGCACTCGGAAAAGTTCGGCTTCCACTAGGAAAAATTTGTGAGAGAAATTCATGGGGGCGTGATGCGCCCATTTATGAAGGGTTTCTTGGTTGCTTTTTACTTTTTCCAGATGTTCTTGTTTCTCTTCGGAGGAAGCCACATCGGTACAAACGCCCAGCCGTGCTAGAGAGTCATAAAAGTAGAACATGGGCACATTCAGCATACCCGTCACCGCGTCTAAATACTGTTCGGCTTGCCGAGCATTTTCTAAAGCTTGCTCGGTTTCTCCAAATAGGTAACACACAAGCATTTTATGGAAGTACAAATAGTGGAGCCCGTTGCGATCGTTTGCTTGGATGTGAAATGGGAGCATTGTTTCTTCATTGTAGGCATCTCCCACAAATTGACATGGATTTTCCGATCGCCCCAGCAGGTTTAATAAAGCCTGATGAACGATTTGAGTATAATTTAACGCTGCTTCTTGTTTAAATTGAACCAGCGCATTGCAGTAAGTCGCTACCTCCTCTTCGAGTCCGGCAATTTCCCGACCGATTAAATATGAATATTGAGAGATTTCTTTGGCTGAATATCCTAATTCTAGCTCTCCTGTTTCCAGTCCTCTGGCGTAACCCTCTTTTAAAAGAGGGATGGTTTCTTTAACATGATGTTTACCATGTATGATGTGAACGGCGACTGTATAATATACTTTAGTTTTGAGGTAATTAGCATTAAATAAATCAACAATATTTAACGCCAATTGCCCAAATTCAAACCCGGTTTCAATATCTTGAACTACACCGCTTAATACCAATCCATACAAGCCGTAAGCAAAAGCAGATAAGGGAGCATTTCCATAACTAACCGACAAATGCACCATTTCCACAATAACCAGTGGCAGGAGAAGTGGAGCCGTGATGTAGGCTGGAGAAACTAAACCTGATAAAATCCGCAAGGCTGCTTGCTTTTGGAGATTTTCCATTTCTGCCAAATCAATAAACTCCGCGATTTTTTTACCCGCAAAAAGTGACGCGGTTTGTTCTAGTCGCTGCTGAATATCTGCCGGAGTTGGATTTTCTGGGAAGCAGATTCCCAAAAGTTTGAGAACTGCTAACCCCATTTCAACGGCTTGTTTGGGTTTGACTTGCGCCGTACAAGCAGAAAGCTCGATTTCATAAACTTTGACCTTATCCAGCAGCGTTCTGGCATTGTGGAGGACTAAAGCTGCTAATTCCTGCATTTCCTGAAAATCATAGCTCAGGTATGCAGTTTCTGCCGCTAATACGTGCAGTTCGAGGGCTGTTTCATAGTGAGTTTGCCAGCTATCGGGAGCTAGGATTTGTCTGCCAAAACTTAAATATTTGCGTGCTGCAGCATAAGCAGTAGCAGTCTTCGCCTTGCGTCCCGCCGTCAAATTCAACTCAACCAGTTGGTAACGCTGTGTTGTTTCGGCAATTAAATCAACACCATAATTCAACTGGTTGACTATATTAAAAATTTGCTCTTCCCTTTCAGTTGTCGGAGTATTAATCAACAACAGTTGGCCAATATTGAGGTGAGTGGATTGTTTCTGGGATTCGGGAATCAAAACGTAAGCTGCTTGCTGTACGCGATCGTGCAGAAATTTGTAATAACAGGAGTCGGGATTCTGGAACCATGAGTCAGAAGTATTGCTGTCTCCTTGTGAATTCTGATTTATGAATTCAACCTCGTCTGAAGTAAAAAATTTATAAACTTCAGTTAGTGGGAGAATCAACCCTGCTTGCAAAGCAGGCCACAAGTTGGCTGCCGTATCTGAAGAAGATTTTTCACAAACTACCGCCAATGTTGCTAAATCGAATTCGTTGCCAATGCAGGCAGCTAACTTTAAAACTTCTTGCGTCTGGGATGGCAACTTTTGCAATTGAAGCGCCATGAACTCTACAACATCATCTGTCAGGGCTAAGGTTCGCACTGTGGCGATATCGCACTGCCAATACCGCTCGTCAAAATTAAATGTAATTAGCCCATCTTTATGCAGAGATTTGAGAAATTGCGTGCTAAAAAACGGATTGCCTTGGGTTTTTTGATCGACCAGTTCTGTTAAGGGCATAGCCAACGCTCTAGAACAAACTAAAGTATCGGCAATCAAACAATTCAAATTGAAGCAATCGAGCGGCGCGAGGGTAATGGTGTTTACCGTAGCTCCGCTTTGTTGAATGTCGGATAACGTCAGCACCAAAGGGTGTACGGGACTGACTTCGTTATCTCGATATGCTCCAATTAATAAGAGATAGCGCCGATCGCGATCGCTCGTCAGAAGTTTAATCAAGTTCAATGAGGCTGAGTCGGCCCATTGCAAGTCGTCTAAGAAGATGACGAGGGGATGTTCTTTGGTTGTGAAGAGTTGAATGAAGTTCTCTAATAAGCGATTGAAGCGATTTTGGGCAGCACTGCCGACGAGTTCTGGTGCCGGTGGTTGCTCTCCGATAATCCGTTCTAGTTCAGGAATTACCTCAACGATTACCTGAGCATTCTCGCCCAATGCTGCCAGGATTTGAGTCTTCCACTGTTCAACTTTAGCATCTGTTTCGCTCAGCAATTGGTTTATTAAATCGCGAAAAGCTTGTACAAAAGCTGAGAAGGGTTGGCTGCGTCCAAATTGGTCGAATTTGCCTTTGATGAAGTAGCCTCTAGCTGCGACAATCGGTTTGTGAACTTCGTTGACGACGGCGGTTTTGCCAATGCCTGAGAAGCCAGCCACCAGCATCATTTCGGCGCTTCCTGCACTGACGCGATCGAAGGCTGTCAGTAGGGAGAATACTTCGATCTCTCTACCATATAATTTTTCGGGAATGATGAAGCGATCGCACAAATCTCGCTGCCCTAGTTTAAAAGAGGCGATGTCTCCAGTTTTTTGCCACTGGTACCAACAATTTTCCAAATCAAACTTGAGTCCGATCGCACTTTGATACCTATCTTCAGCATTCTTCGCCATCAGTTTGCTAACAATTTCAGACAACACCAATGGAACTTTATTGTTGAGGTGATGAACTGAGATAGGCTGCTTGGCAAGGTGACAGTGTACTAACTCTATCGGATCTTCGCTTTGGAAAGGCAACTGTCTCGTCAGCAGTTCGTAGAATGTGACTCCCAGAGAGTAGAAATCCGTGCGGTAGTCAATCCCTCGGTTCATTCGCCCAGTTTGTTCTGGAGATATGTAAGGTAAAGTGCCTTCAAGGAGGTTGGGATTTTGAATTTCTTGGGTTTGGCGCGGCAATAGGGAAGCGATGCTGAAGTCAATCAGCTTAACTTGTTTGCTGACAGGGTTAATTAAAATGTTGGCGGGTTTGAGATCCTTATGGATGATGTGGTGGCGATAAAGTCCCTCAAGCGAGTTGGCAATTTGAATGGCAATGGGAAGAAACTCGTTAAGGGGCAAGCCTTCTAGGGGTTCCTTGCTGGCGAACACCAGACTAGCGAGGTAGCTACTTAAGGAAATTCCGCCAAAGTCTTCCATCACCAGAGCATAGTGGTTATGGTAAGTCTCCAGGCTGTATGCCTTGACAGTGCCGGGGATCTCTAAGTTTTTAGTAATGACGTACTGGTTGCGGAAGTGAACCAGTTCGTGAAAGCGGGGAAAGTCATTTCGCAGCAGTTTGATCACGACGGGCTGCTGATCTGAAGACCGACGGCCACGATAAACTAGAGTTCGATTGCCTGCGTATATTTGCTCGTTAATTTGATATCCTCGAAAAATATTTGTTATGCTCGCCATACCTACCTACTCCTACTGCTTCTGTCAAGCCTGAAGCTTTTTAGAGTTACTATCTACTATTTTCGCTCTATCGGCTGTGCTATTGATTAACTATATTTAGTTTAATCTACTTTGTCGCTCAAATTATGAAAGCGCTCTCTTAAAACCAGACTTAATATTTGGTTTTTTTTTCTTCTATACTTTTTTTGAGATAGCGTTGACCTAAAATTACTTTAGCTTTTGGCTTATTTGCTGAGTCATTAACACGCATTGATACAAGTGTGCGGGGTGAATTTCAGCTAACCTCTTCCTTACGAAAAAAAGCGTGGATTCTCAAGCGATATGCTATTTTAATCATTGTCAAGTTATTTTAATAATATCTCTCATATAATAGGATTACCATGATTTATATCACTGGGCTTCGATCTACCTGTATGCAGAATTGAGTGTAATCACCATCGGCACATTTTACCAGTCTTACGATTTCCGCTAACTAACCTTTCTTTTATAAAAGATAGGCATGAAATATTCCCCCTGCCAATCAAATATGTAAAAACGCTCACGGTTGAGCTAAACAAAATTACCAAGAACAAGCTTGTGAGCGTTAGTCGAGTTGAGTTTGAGATTTGAGATTTACTTCAATGAATCTGGCAGCTTGAACAGTGGTCTAAAATTTTTGCCTCTCCCCGAATCTTGTCAGCAAGCAAGTATCCATTTGGGCGCGTGATCAAAAAGGCGGCGCAGGCTCTACCAGATGCTCCTAATGTGTTAGAAATCCTTGAAATATCCTGCATTGATGAGTGATATCCATTCCGGTTGTATCGGAATGATTAAACCGCAGAGGACGCAGAGGATACAGAGAAAGGGAAGAGAGAGATGAATAATTCCGATGCCAACGGATTTGAGATGACAAAACTTTGTGGGTAAAAAAATCTAAATTAGAGTTATGGAAAACTGTCAACTTTTTTCGGCTAGGCATCTTAGCGTGAGTTCTGGACGATCGCTGACAAGACTTGCACGCAAACTCTAAGTCTAATGGGTGAAATTTTATCAATTTTTTGATAAACTTGATGTTCGCGGCTTGAGAGTTGACTTCACAATAAGACAGGTTTCACCAGTTGTGAACCGCGCTGCTACATTGCACCTACCGACTGAGCGGGCAGGTTGCTTTTGTGTCTGCGGGCGCTGACGAAAGCAACTCAACAGCGCAGCAAGCAAAATAACGCTAAAGTTACTATCTACCTGAGTCCGCAAGGCTACCCTTCCGAGCTCAGGAAAAACCCACACAAAAAACTAGATCGGCTGCAATGTATCTAGTTGCAGGGCGGCGATCGCCCAAAGAATCACTGCTTTTTAACAGCAGGGTATTCTAGGAGACATCTCTGAGGCGATGCGAGCGAGATAATTTAAAATCTGCAAACAGGGTTTCAGTGCTAGGTACAGGCCGCATAGACGTAAATTTTTAATCAAATCAGCTTCCAATGTGCTGTCTTAAAGTTTACTAGGCTCCCACCGCTCGGCAGCCTTCTCTCTCCGAGCTATAAAAACGCATCAACCACACAATCACGGAAATAACATTCAATCAACATGGGTAACACGATCGATCCAAACAGAAACGTGCATCAGACTGAGCGAGGAACTCCATTCGCCGGCCAAAGCTGGTTAGTGGAAGAAAGAGATGCCTGCGGTGTGGGTTTTATTGCCAACCAAAGCGGCGAAGCTACGCACTCGATTATTGAAAAAGCGCTCCCAGCTTTAACTTGTCTAGAACATCGCGGCGGTTGCAGCGCCGACCAAGATTCCGGCGACGGTGCGGGTTTGATGACCGCGATTCCTTGGGAATTGCTGGATACTTGGTTTGTCGAACAGGGAATTGTGCCTCCGGCGCGGGAAAACTGCGGCGTGGGAATGCTGTTTCTGTCTCAAGATAAATTTCAAGCGACTATAGCGCGGCAGGTGGTTGAGCAAGTTCTGACCGATCGCGAGCTGACAGTTGTGGGATGGCGCAAAGTTCCCATTGTACCGTCGGTTTTGGGCGAGCAAGCGCTAGAAAATCAACCTCAAATCGAACAAGTAATTGTCAGTTCACCGCACTTAGCCGGAGACGAACTCGACAAACATCTATTTCTGGCGCGCCGCACGATCGGACACGCGCTGTCAAATCGCCCCAACTTCACCCGCCAAGACTTTTATACTTGCTCTTTTTCCTGCCGCACGATCGTCTATAAAGGCATGGTGCGATCGGCCGTATTGGCAGAATTTTACCCAGACCTGAAAAATCCCGCTTATAAAAGCTCCTTTGCCGTCTATCACCGGCGCTTCAGCACCAACACGATGCCCCGCTGGCACTTAGCCCAGCCCATGCGCTTGCTGGGACACAACGGGGAAATTAACACGCTGTTGGGCAATATTACCTGGATGAAGGCGCGGCAAGCGAATTTAGCTCACCCGAATTGGAGTCAAGCTGATATCGACACGTTTAACCCAATTGTCAATCCCGAAAGCAGCGATTCGGCAAACTTGGACAACGTGATGGAGTTGTTGGTGCACTCCGGCCGCACCCCCCTGGAATCCCTGACAATTCTGGTGCCCGAAGCTTACAAAAATCAGCCGGATTTGGCTCCTTATCCAGAAATTGTCGATTTTTACGAATATTACAGCGGCATTCAAGAACCTTGGGACGGCCCCGCACTGCTGGTGTTCAGCGACGGGAAACAAGTAGGTGCTACGCTCGATCGCAACGGTTTGCGGCCGGCCCGCTACTGCATTACTAAAGACGGTTTGGTAATTGTGGCTTCGGAAGCGGGAGTTGTCGATATTCCCGAAGCAGATATTGTCGAAAAAGGCCGTTTGGGGCCAGGACAAATGATTGCAGTTGACCTGCAAACCAAGGAAATTCTCAAAAATTGGCAACTCAAGCAGCGAATTGCTAAGCGGCATCCCTACGGCGAATGGCTGCAACAAAACCGCGAAATCTTGCAACCGCAGCCTTTTGCCGAAACAGCAACCCTCGACTCCCAAACCCTGTTAGCAACCCAAACTGCTTTTGGCTACACAGCAGAAGATTTGGACATGGTGATCGTCGAGATGGCGAGTTCTGGGAAAGAACCGACTTTCTGCATGGGCGACGACGCTCCCTTAGCTGTATTGTCAGAAAAGCCTCAGTTGCTGTACAACTATTTCAAACAGCGGTTCGCTCAAGTGACAAATCCGCCGATCGACCCCCTGCGCGAGGGGATGGTGATGTCGCTGACGATGAATGTGGGCCTGCGGGGCAATTTACTGCAAGCAGTACCAGAAAATGCCAAGCGCATGAAAATTGATTCCCCCGTACTCAACGACGCTGAACTGTCTTTCTTGAAAGATCAAAAGTCTTTCCCCGCAACCGAATTGTCAACGCTTTACAAAATTGCGGCCGGGCCTGGAGGTTTGAAAACCGCAGTCGAGCAACTTTGTCAAAAGGCGGCTCAAGCCGTGCGCGAGGGTTCGAGAATTCTGATTTTGAGCGATCGACTTTTGAAGAAAGAAGGCGATGGATCTTCTGTTGGATTGAGTGCAGAATGCACTTATATTCCGCCCTTCCTGGCAGTTGGCGCGGTTCACCACCACTTAATTAGCGTCGGGCTGCGGATGCAAACTTCCCTAGTTGTCGATACCGCCCAATGTTGGAGCACTCACCACTTCGCTTGTTTGATCGGTTACGGTGCGGTGGCTGTTTGCCCTTACCTGGCCTTAGAAAGCGTGCGCGCCTGGTGGTCTGACAGCAAGACTCAAAACTTGATGCAGCACGGCAAAGTTCCCAATATTACCGTGACACAGGCTCAAGCTAAATATCGCACAGCGGTGGAAAATGGGCTGCTGAAGATTCTCTCGAAAATGGGGATTTCACTACTGGCTAGCTATCAGGGGGCACAAATCTTTGAGGCGATCGGCATTGGCGGCGATTTGCTCGATTTGGGCTTCAAAGGCACTGTTTCTCGGATCGGCGGTTTGAGTGTCGCGGAACTGGCTAACGAGGTAATGTCTTTCCACAGTCAGGCTTTCCCAGAATTGGTTCTGAAAAAGCTGGAAAACTTCGGCTTCGTGCAGTACCGTCGCGGCGGCGAATATCACATGAACAGCCCAGAAATGGCCAAGGCTTTGCACAAAGCCGTGACTACTTTTAAGGCTCAAACTAACAGTAATGGCAATGGGGCCGAACCAAAAATGACACCAATTGGTGACAAAAATTCGGAAAGTGCCTACGACCATTACGAGGTTTACAAGAAACAGCTCGAAAATCGCCCGGTAACTGCTTTGCGGGATTTGCTCGACTTTGCGAGCGATCGCCCTCCCATTGCGATCGAAGAAGTAGAATCTGTAGCAGATATTGTCAAACGCTTCGCCACCGGCGGAATGTCTCTCGGCGCTTTGTCCCCAGAAGCCCACGAAACGCTAGCGATTGCGATGAACCGCATCGGCGGCAAATCCAACTCCGGCGAAGGTGGCGAAGATCCGGTGCGCTACAAAGTGCTAAACGATGTGAGCGCGGCGGGTTTCTCACAAACGCTACCTCACTTGAAAGGTTTGCAGAACGGCGATACAGCTTCTTCATCCATCAAACAGGTAGCTTCGGGACGCTTCGGGGTGACTCCTGAGTACCTGATGAACGCCGAACAAATTGAAATTAAAATCGCACAAGGTGCGAAACCAGGTGAAGGCGGTCAATTGCCAGGGGCGAAAGTGAGCGAGTACATTGCTTATTTGCGCCGATCGAAACCGGGTGTCACGCTGATTTCGCCTCCTCCTCACCACGACATTTATTCGATCGAGGATTTGGCGCAGTTGATTTTTGACTTGCACCAAATCAATCCGAAAGCGGGAGTTTCGGTGAAGTTGGTGTCGGAAGTCGGCATCGGGACTGTAGCCGCCGGTGTCGCCAAGGCAAATGCTGATGTGATTCAAATTTCCGGCCACGATGGCGGCACTGGTGCTTCGCCACTGAGTTCGATTAAGCACGCAGGTTCTCCGTGGGAACTCGGATTGACAGAAGTTCACCGGGTGCTGATGGAAAATAAATTGCGCGATCGAGTTTTGCTGCGCGTTGACGGTGGCTTTAAAAGCGGCTGGGACGTGATTGTAGGCGCTTTGATGGGCGGCGAAGAGTACGGTTTCGGTACGGTGGCAATGATTGCAGAAGGCTGTATTATGGCTCGCGTTTGCCACATGAATAGTTGTCCGGTCGGCGTGACAACTCAACAAGAACACTTGCGGAAACGGTTCCCCGGAACGCCGGAACACGTGGTGAATTTCTTCTATTTCGTAGCACAAGAAGTGCGGAGTTTGCTGGCGAAATTGGGTTATAAGTCGATCGCAGATATCATCGGCCGCGCGGATTTGCTGAAAATGCGCGATGGGGTGCAACTAACTAAAACCCAAGCAATTAATTTGGATTGTTTGACCAAGTTACCGGATACTAAGAGCGATCGCTCTTTCTTGATCCACGGCGACGTACACACAAACGGGCCAGTGTTAGACGACGATTTGCTGGCGGATGCTGAGATTCAAAGTGCGATCGCCAATCACGGCACTGTTAGCAAGAATGTAAAATTGGTGAATACCGATCGCACTGTGGGAGCGCGTTTGGCAGGTGCGATCGCACAGCAACACGGTAACACCGGCTTTAGCGGTCAAATCACGCTCAATTGCACTGGTAGCGCGGGCCAAAGCTTCGGCGCGTTCAATTTGCCGGGGATGACGCTGGTACTGTCAGGCCAAGCCAATGACTACGTTGGTAAGGGGATGCACGGTGGCGAAATCGCGATCGCACCGCCGGCTGGTGCGACTTATGATGCTTCCGAAAATGCGATCGTCGGTAACACTTGTTTATACGGTGCGACGGGGGGAACTCTGTTGGCTGCGGGTAAAGCTGGCGAACGGTTTGCAGTGCGTAACTCGATGGCGAAAGCAGTGATCGAGGGTGCGGGCGATCACTGCTGCGAGTACATGACTGGTGGCGTGATTGTGGTGTTAGGAAAAGTCGGCCGGAATGTCGGCGCTGGAATGACTGGCGGCTTGGCTTATTTCCTCGATGAAGATGGGACTTTCCCGGCTCACGTCAACGGGGAGATTGTGAAGATGCAGCGCGTTTGTACGGCGGCTGGGGAGGCGCAATTGAAGGAGTTAATTGAGGCTCAGCGCGATCGAACGGGCAGCAAGAAAGCTGAGAAGATTTTAGCAAATTGGTCGGAATATTTGCCGAAATTCTGGCAAGTTGTGCCGCCAAGTGAAGCGAATTCGCCGGAGGCTTCGGAACAAAAGATTGCTGTGGAAGTTTAATTTTCCAGTTGGTTAAATAGATGAGGGGCGACGCGAGTTGCCCCTTTTTTCATCTTCATATCAAAAGCGAAATTATTCATCTCTCTTTCTCTTGTGTTCCTCTGCGCTCTCCGCGCTCTCTGCGGTTTAATAATTCCTAACTGGAGTTTAGACTAAAGAGTACGATCACCCTCAAGCAAAAGTGATCTCCCCACAGCACAATCGAAGGGATGAGAGAACCAACAACAGGCAAAAAAATACCGGGT